>NZ_CAWQMW010000122.1:0-121111 GCF_963895965.1 Xenorhabdus sp. PB30.3
TCTTTATATGCCAATACTCTCTTTCGAAAATCCAGACTGTAGCCCATCTCACTTTATCCTTTGTCATATGAATCCAGCTATTATGTCATATTAATATGATTCTGCTATAGCTCTTTATTGCTGGTGATTCAGACTCTAGACGGCAAAATCACGGGGGCGCAGACAATCAAGCCGAACGGTGAAAAACGCCTTGTCTCAGGGACGCAGAAAAAAGGGAGTTTTATCCCTGTCTCAGCGATTACCGGAACGCCCGATACCTTCATTATTGCCGAGGGTTACACCACGGCGTTAACTGTTAGTCAGTTACATGAGGGCGTGGTATTGGCAGCCATTGATGAAAGCAATTTACCCACTATTGCCGAACAAGTCAGAACACAGTGGCCTAACGCAAAAATCATCCTTGCCGCTGATAACGATTGGCACGAACCGGAAGAACGGGACAAAAACGGCAGGCTAAAAAAGAATGTCGGCAAGATAGCGGCAGAAAAAGCCGCTATAGCGATTAATGGCTGGGTCACGCTACCGCCTACGGCATTAAAATCTGACTGGGACGATTATCGCCAGCATCACGGTATTGAGGCAGCAAAGCAGGCATTCAACAACGGGTTATATCAGGTTGGGGAGAAAAAACTCATGGAAGCAGAAGCGGTAGTTATTCACGAAACTAAGCCCAAAAAGGCCAATAACAATCTGGCTCAAATGGCAGCCAGTCAGCGCGGGGCACTGTTGGTTGAGCGTTACGGTAAAGTGGCGGTTAATCCTGATAGCGAAATGGTTTACCACTATAACGGTACGACATGGGAAACCGTGTCGGATAATGAGCTGCGCCGCGCAATGGTGGCAATTTTTGACCAGCACGAAACCCCTTACAGCCCGAATGGGATCAATAACGCTATCTATGCCATGAAATTACAAGTGCCGGTTATCGGCGAACAACGGCAGGACTTAATCGGGTTCCGTAATGGTGTGTATGATTTATCGACTCAACAGTTTACCCCACACCAGCCGGAACACTGGCTAATGAACCATAACAGCATCGAATTCACTCCGCCTGCTGTCGGTGAAAATTTACCAGACCATGCCCCAGATTTTTATCGCTGGTTATCCCATGCGGCGGGAAGCAATGAAAACAAGATGAATCGTATTAAAGCCGCCCTGTTTATGATTTTGGCAAACCGTTATGACTGGCAGCTATTTATTGAAGTCACAGGCGAAGGGGGCAGCGGTAAAAGCATCTTTACGTATATCGCCACTTTATTAGCGGGCGAACACAATACCGCCAGTGGCAACATGCGAGCGTTGGATGAAGCGCGAGGGCGTTATCAGTTTGTTGGGAAAAGCCTGATTACGCTGCCCGATCAGGTTAAATATGTCGGAGAAGGTGCAGGCATTAAGGCGATTACAGGCGGCGACCTGATTGAAGTTGACGGAAAATACGAGAAGCAGTTTTCAACGATTATTAAAGCTGTAGTATTAGCCACTAATAACGAGCCGATGAGCTTTACAGAACGTAACGGCGGTATTGCACGGCGGCGGGTGATATTCCCGTTTAATATTCCGGTCAAAGAGTCAGAGAAAGATCCACATTTGCCGGAGAAAATCAGTCGGGAATTGCCGGTCATTATCCGCCATTTATTAAACGAATTTGCCGACCAGAACAAAGCTAAAAAGCGACTACAGGCACAACGCGATTCTAACGAGGCGTTAACGGTGAAAAGCAATTCCGATCCGTTGTATCGCTTTTGCGGTTATCTGGTCTCTGTCCATGATGCAACTGGGATGAAGATGGGCACTAAGAATATCAGTCCACGGGCACCGAGAATGTATCTGTATCATGCTTATCTTTCTTTTATGGAAGCGCACGGCTTTGAACGCCCGTTGACACTGACCAAATTTGGCGAATCGTTGCCTAAAATTATGCTGGAATATAAAAAGGAGTATCGGAAAGTGCGAACCAAGAAAGGTTACTCTTATAACGTTGAGTTGTCGGAAGAAGCCGAAGAGTGGTTGCCGTCATTGCCTGAATGCCGGGGCTTTAAATCCCCACTATAAACTTTTTGGGCTTAAGTCTGCATTCCATACATCATTTTAAATATCTATCTGTATTTAAAAGAAAATAATAGATGTATAGTTATTTCTTAGCTATACATCAAATATACATTCTCTTCATGAGGATAAAAAAAGGGTGAACAGAGGGTACAGTGAATGAATATCATATTAATTACTGCAAACCCAGATGTAGCAAGGCTTTGAGAAGAATGTGCAGAGGGTGCATAACTGTGAGGGTGAAAAAGATTTATAGGGGGTATCTCTGGCAGGTAAATAAAAGCCGGATAATAGAGACAGTAAAATAAGGTATCAGCCTGATTTGGTATTACCAAAAATTTAAACGATGTAATATTCTGATTTTATTTAAGAACAGAGATTAATCACAAATTTACTGCTGAATTTTTCTTCATGCTAGAATAGATAAATATTCCTGCTGTATCCTGTTTCATTCATTCGATTTTATCGGAAGTCAGATCACAGGAGACAAGATGTCACACGTTATCTACTTATCACTAAAAGGCAAGAAGCAGGGATTAATTTCAGCGGGCTGTTCAACGCCAGAATCCATCGGAAACCGCTATCAGACAGGCCGAGAAGACGAAATACAGGTACTGAGTGTCAATCATTCAGTAAGCCGCGATCAGAGTGCACATCATCACCCAGTCAGCTTTACCAAACCCATTGATAAATCCTCACCTTTGTTAGCAATGGCAATTGACGGGAACGAATTGCTGGAAGCGCGCTTTATGCACTACCGGACAAGCCCGATGGGACAACTGGAACTCTTTTACGAAATTAAACTGACAGGCGCAACGATTGTCGATCTGGCCTACAATTATCCCCATTCCCTCAATGACAACGGCGCAATCCCCCATGAAGTGGTGATGCTCGATTACAAATCTATCGCGTGTAACCACATTGCTGCGGGGACTTCGGGCTACAGCATTACACAATTAGCCGGACGTGAAGAAGGCAAGCCGCTTTTATCCGGGTTCTCGAATGTGAAGCCACTTAAGAAACCACTGGTTGAAGAAACTCCGGTAAAACCCGCTAAACATCATGCCCGCTATCGTTGTGTGGATGATGACGGCAATCTTTTAACTCAGCGCAAGTATCGGGTTTGCCTGCCGGATGGACAGATAAAGGAAGGCAAGACGGATAAACAAGGTTATACCCAATGGCATCTCACGGATGACAAAAAGAACCTGAGTTTTCATATTTTAAAGGATTAATATCATGCCGACTTATACCGTTTACACCAAAATAGAATCAAATGTGCCTGCCGAAAACCTACTGTATGATTTAATCATTTATCGTAAGGACGCAAAAGGAAACCATCATATATTGCTTGATATTTTTCAGGCACAATTACAGAGCAATTATGAAACTCAACAGCATGTCACTGAAGAAACAGACGATGATCTTTCCGTGACGTATATTATGCAAATCATGCTTTACCGCAAACATGGTTCAAATACAATTCAGGCATTGCAAGCCCCGTTTAAGAAAATGTATACACTGGGTGAGTTTGTAGTAGGTAAAGCCTGTTCGGATAAAAAACGAGAAAATGCCTGTTACTTTGAAAGCACGATTGAAACAAAACCTGTCAGCGAAGGTGATAATACCGTTGAATTAAAACTTACTGTTCCTGAAAGAGTATTTATTGCGGAAGAATATCCAATTGGTCATCCTGATGATCCATTTGAGAAGAATAAAGTCGAATCACAAATTCAGGATAGGTTATCGAAAAGAACTTACCCGGATCAAAATGGGGCAAGTTTATGTGGACCTGCGGCATTTTTTTATTGTTTACAAATGGACAGACCAGATATCTATGAGCAAGCTGCTCGTGAGTTATGGGAACATGGCAGAACTAAAATTGGTCAATTAGAGATTAAGCCGGGTGATGGTTGTCGCCATCCTAAAGGAGCTTTTTATAATCAGTATGGTGAAAGAATCTCAGGATTAGATTGGCTGACATTAGCCAGTTTAAGAGATTCAGAAAATACGATTATGAACTACGATGAAATTTCAGATCAAGTGGCTGGTATTACCATGTGGGAAAAATTAACAGAGTGGTTTGAAAAAGCTGGATATGAAAAGGTTTTTGACAACATAAGTGTATTCTCACATAGTAATGTGAACGATATAATAAATTTAAATCAATATATAAAAAAAGGATATCGAGTTGTAAGTTTAATATCAGCCGGAATGCTAGATAGTATCACTGGTGACACTTCAATGAAAAATCATTGGGTTGTATGGGAAGGCGAAGTTAGTTCAAAAGGGATACCAATAAACTCAAATGATATAAATAATGACAATATGGTTAATTTAAATATGTTTTCTTGGGGTAAAATCTATCAACAAGTTAAAGGGGGTAATAATTTGAATTATTTCCTTAAACATACATTCGGAGGGTTGGTTTTCAAACCAATAAAATAAGCATGAGTAGATTTATTTTAATTATATCTTTTTTGTTTATTTCCGCTTGTTCAAAGCAAGCTGTTCATATCTATCCTGATGGAAATTATCTAACAGATGCTAAGATTGGTACACCATATAATGAATTAATAAGAATACCTGGTGTTATAGATAAGAGTTTTGGCGCAGAAATAACACCTGAAAACTCGGGTTTAACATGGAGTCCTAGTGATTATACTGTCCCTGTAAAACCAGTAACAGCAAAGGATTACAGCCGTATAAAAATACAAGGCACTCCTACACATGCTGGAGAAATACGAATAAAGATAGCAGGAGCAATTTACGGGACAATGCTAAATGGAGCAAATGATTTTGAAAAGATATACATTATAAAAGTGAGTAAATAGGTATTAATGAAAAATGGCGAGTGAAATCGCCATTTAAAATTATTTTTTTGTAAATATTTTGTCTTCATGTTTTCTCTTGTTTAGACTCTAAATTTTAGAGGCTTTTTAATTATTTTTAACGGTGTTAAATAGTGTTTTAAAGAAAATAACTATTCCATAAAACACCATGAAAAAACTACTCGAATTACGCCAACAAAAAACCGATTTAACCCAGCAAATGCGCTCGCTGCTGACCAAAGCCGAAAACGAAAAACGTTCACTAGCCACTGATGAAGCCAAACAGTTCGACGAGCTGCGCAGCCAGTCTGATTCTTTGAATACCGAAATTGCCCGTTATGAGGTTTTATCTGATGAAGAACGCAATCAGGCAAAGAATCAGCCAACCAGTGAAACACTCAACAATGACGAGCTGCGCCACTATATCCTGACTGGTGAAGCCCGTTCCCTGCCTACAAGCGTTCCCGCAGACGGCGGCTATACTGTTATCCCTGAGCTGAATAAGCAGATCATGCAGCAACTGGCTGATGAATCGGTCATGCGCCTGATTTGTACGATTAAGACCACACGCAGCAACAAGTATAAACAGCTTGTTTCGGTCGGTGGTGCAGCCGTAGCCCACACGGAAGAAGGCAAGGCACGTAGTGAGACTGCTACACCGAAGATGGAAGAAGTCAGCATCAAGCTGTTTCCTATTTATGCCTATCCTAAGACTACCCAAGAAATCATCGATTTTAGCGATGTCGATATTTTAGGCTGGTTAACCTCAGAAATTGCTGACACCTTCGTTGATACCGAAGAAACCGATCTCGTGAGCGGTGACGGCAGCAAAAAAGCAAAAGGCTTCCTGTCTTATCCCCGTGATACCCAAACTGACAAGGTACGTGCATTCGGTACGCTGCAAAAGCTGGAAGTTGCCAACCTTGAAGCCGATAGCTTGATTGACCTGAAATTCTTACTCAAAAACAAATACCGCAAGAACGCCGTGTGGGTGATGAATTCGACAACAGCAGCCAAAGTGCAGAAGCTGAAAAACGGCAACGGAGATTATATCTGGCGCGAACGTCTGCAAGCGGGTGATCCTGATATGTTGCTGGGCTTGCCTGTCCATTATCTCGAATTTATGCCCGATAACATCATTGCGCTGGGTGACTTCAAGCGCGGTTACTTCATTGTTGACCATCAAAAGGGTATTCGTACTCGTCCCGACAATATCACCGAGCCGGGATTTTATAAGGTTCACACCGATAAGTATTTAGGCGGCGGGCTGGTGGACTCCAACGCAATCAAGGTGCTGGAAATCAAAGCCTCTTGATAATCTTGGAGTTTCTCGATGAAGAATGATTTTGAAATCCGTACCGCTTCATTATTTGCCAATGATAAGAAACTGACAGGCTATGTGATTAAGTGGAACAGCCGATCACATATCTTGTGGGATGAGTTTGTCGAGCAGTTCGCCCCAAATGCCTTTAGCGCCAGCTTAACAGCGGGGGCAGATATCAGGGCACTGTATGAACATGACCACATGAATCTGTTAGGCCGTACCACATCCGGCACATTGCAATTGAGTGCGAATGCCACCGGATTACGTTTTGAGTTAACCCCGCCAAATACGCAATTAGGCCGCGATGTGCTGGCACTGGTTGAGCGTGGTGATATTCAAGGAATGAGCTTCGGATTCAGGGCACTGAAAGACCAATGGGACACGGAGCAAACGCCATACATTCGAACAGTATTAGAAGCTGAATTGCGGGAAATCACAATCACCAGCTTGCCTGCTTATCCTGATAGTGGCGTAGAAATTGCCAGACGTTCACTGAATGCGGTTAAGCTCAGTAATGCGGATTTGCGCCATTACTGGCTGCAACTGTCCGAGGTGTGATTATGTGGCCTTTTAAGCTAAAAGCTCCTGAAACTCGCAGTATGACCATTGATGAATTGTTTTCTCTGGCAGGCATACCTAATACTAAATCAGGCGAGCATGTTTCCCCCTCAACCGCCGAAGGTCTGCCTGCTGTGATGAATGCTATTACTGTCATTAGTGAAGCGGTAGCAACAATGCCCTGTTATCTGTATCGAGTGAAAAATAGTCACGGCACAGAGTCCCGTGAGTGGTTAAGTGATCATCCTGTTGATTATTTGCTTAATGAATACCCGAACGACTGCCAGACCCCGTTTCAGTTTAAGCGAACCCTGATGCGTCATTGCCTGTTAAATGGCAATGCATATGCGGTCATCGTCTGGGGAAAAGACGGACAGCCACAATCATTACATCCTTACCCACCGTCAGCGGTTGTCCCACAGCGATTATCCGATCACCGATTTGCCTACACCATCACCGAACCTTATAGCGGCAAGGTCAAAACCTATCTGCAAGAAGAAGTATTGCATTTGCGTTATGCCACCGAAGATGGCTTTCTTGGTCGCTCACCAGTCACGATTTGCCGTGAAACGCTGGGTTTGGGGCTAGCACAACAGCGCCACGGGGCAAGCATTATGAAAGAGGGCATGATGGCGGCTGGCGTGATTAAAGCCGCTGACTGGCTGGATGGCATCAAGGGTAATAAGGCACTGGAAGCCCTCGAACGTTATAAAGGCGCTCGCAATGCAGGGAAAACGCCGATTCTTGAGGGCGGGATGGAATATCAGCAATTAGGGATGAGCAATCAGGATGCGGAGTGGCTGGCCTCCCGCCGCTTCACGATTGATGATATCGCCCGTATGTTCAACGTTAGTCCTATCTTTCTGCAAGAATATTCGAACAGTACCTACAGTAACTTTAGCGAGGCATCCCGTGCTTTTCTGACTATCACTATGCGCCCGTGGTTAGCCAATTTCGAGCAGCAAATCAAATCCGCCTTATTGATGAACTCACCAAAACGAGGCATTCGTTACCAAGTGGAATTCGACACCGCCGATTTACTGCGCGCCAATCCGAAAGAACGCTTCCAGAGTTATGAGACGGCGATTAAATCCGGTGTGATGTGCCCGAATGAAGCCCGTGAACGGGAAGGATTATCGCCTCGTGCCGGTG
The DNA here is from genome assembly GCF_963895965.1 of Xenorhabdus sp. PB30.3. NCBI lineage: Bacteria > Pseudomonadati > Pseudomonadota > Gammaproteobacteria > Enterobacterales > Morganellaceae > Xenorhabdus > Xenorhabdus sp. PB30.3. The sequence goes on from NZ_CAWQMW010000122.1 coordinate 7,912, forward strand.
GCGATGAATTCAGTCAGGCATGGAAGCAAACCGTGGAAATCAAACAAGACAAGGAGAGTAACGAATGAGAGCTGGCAGATTACGGCATCGGGTGACAATTCGAAAAAATGAAGCCAGTCGGGGTAAATTTGGTGAAGTACTCAACAACTGGGTAGATTTAGCCACGGTCTGGGCAGAAGTCAAAGCGATTAGCGGGCGGGAACTGGTGGCATCCGGCGCCGTGTTCTCAGAAGCCACCGTGCGTATCTGGCTGCGTTATCGTGCTGATGTGACCACAGCGAACAGCATTACCTTTCACGGAGCGAACACGACGGGCACAGCTTTTAGCATTATGGCGGTTATTCCCGATGCGAAATACACCCGTCTAGAGTTACTTTGCAAGGGAGGGATATTCCGATGAGCCGGATTGGAATTCCCCTGCATGAAATTAAACAGCATTGCCGACTGGAAGAAGATCACACCCTTGATGATGCCCTATTAACGGGTTATGTCGCCGCAGCGCTGGAAGTCTGCCAGCAACATATTGGTAAGCGGTTTGGTGATGATCTGGCTTTTACCCCGGCGATTAAAGTCGGTTGCCTGCTCTATATCGGCTTGCTGTATGAGAATCGGGAAATGGCAACTGATGTTGAGCTGAAAGAAGTGCCTTTTACCATCAAATCACTGTGGTCTGTCTATCGTGATGTGGGGATCTACTGATGCCGTGGCAACCATTAAGGCGTTGTAGTTATCCGAGTTGTACGTAACGGGTAACGTCCGGTCGCTGTGAAGAACATCGGCGGGAACAGAACAGGCAGCGCGGTACACGTACCGAACGTGGCTATAGTAACCGATGGGGTAAGTACAGACTGATGTATCTCAGGGCGAATCCCTTATGTGTCCATTGTCTCAAACAAAACAGTTACACACCTGCCACCATTGTGGATCACATTATCCCAATTAATAGTGATAGTGATGTGTTGTTCTGGCCTGCATCTAATCATCAAGCACTATGTCATGCCTGCCATAACCGTAAGACCGTCCAGATAGACCCCATCACTAAAGCTAAGCGCAAACAGGGAAGCTATCAGGAACAGGAAGCAGAAGCGACACGGTTGGTTAACTTCGGAATAATAACAAACTGAAATAACGGGGTAGGGGTATCAAAAATGACAAACTCCCCTCTGAGCAGAACCGCTCCCTCCTTCAATTTTTACGCGCGGCAATTTTTTTGAAAATAAAATCACAAGGAACAGCGAACATTATGGCAAGAGCACCCAAACCACCTACTTATTTAAATGAGATTGCCGCCAGTCAATGGAAAGCCAAAGGTAAAATCTTAAACGAGCGGGAAGACCTGAACGCCGCCGATTGGAACAATTTAGAACTCTACTGCGTCAACTACGCCATTTACCGAAAAGCGGTGGCAGACCTTGATATCCGAGGCTTTAGCATCGTGAATAGTCAGGGCAGCGAAAGCCGCAATCCGTCACTAAGTGCAAAGGCTGATGCTGAAAAAATCATGATAAAAATGTCTTCATTACTGGGTTTTGATCCGGTATCACGGCGTAAAAATCCGGTAGAAACGGAAGAAGAGGACGAGCTAGACCGACTATGAACGCATAGGAGCAGTACGCTTTTGATATCGAAAACGGCACAATTCCGGCTTGTAAACGGGTAAAACAGGCGGTGAAACGCTACTTTAACGACCTGAATAACCCGCTTTATCTGTTTGATTCGGAGGTGGTGACGCGATTTATTGCCTTTTCCCGCTACTGTCCGCACGTCAAAGGCCACTTGCGCGGTAAACCGATTATGCTGGAGCCGTGGCAGCAATTCGCCTTTGCCAACCTGTTCGGCTTCAAAGTGAAGGCAACCGGACGGCGAAAATATCGCAGTGCGTATATTCAAGTACCGCGCAAAAATGCCAAATCTACCGTTGCCGCAATACTGGCGAACTGGTTTCTGGTGATGGAGCAAGGCCAGCAGGATATCTACACCGCCGCCGTGAGTCGCGATCAGGCACGTATTGTGTTTGATGATGCCCGCCAGATGTGTCTGTTATCAAAATCGCTCAAGAAACGGGTAGCGATTCAACAACACAAAGTCACTTATGCCAAAAGCAACAGCCTGTTAAAACCGCTGGCAGCCAAAGCTGCTACCATCGAAGGTACTAACCCCAGTCTGGCGATTGTCGATGAATATCATTTGCACCCTGATAACGCCGTCTACTCTGCCCTTGAATTAGGCATGGGCGCACGTCCTGAAGGTATCCTGTTTGCCATCACCACGGCGGGCAGTAATGTAATCTCAGCCTGTAAACAGCACTATGATTATTGCTGCCAGATATTGGATGGCGAAGAACAGAACGCATCGCTGTTTGCCCTGATTTACGAGCTGGACGACGAGAACGAAATTGATAATGAAACGCTCTGGATAAAGGCAAATCCCAATCTGAATATCTCCGTGGACAGTGGCGCTTTGCATGACACTATCCAGAAAGCCCGGGGCATTCCCTCACAATGGACAGAGATGCTAACCAAACGCTTTAATATCTGGTGTCAGGGCGAAACACCGTGGATGGGGAACGGGGCATGGAAAGCCTGCCAGTCAGACTATGACGAAAACGATCTGAAAGGCTTGGAGTGCTACGCCGGATTAGATTTATCCTCAACAGGTGATATCACCAGTATTTGCTACATGTTCCCCGTGGATAACGAACTGTTATTACTGACCCGACATTACCTGCCCGAAGCCCAGCTACAGAACCCTGCCAATAAGAACCGGGCTGTTTATCGGCAATGGGTACAGTCAGGCTGGATACGTACCACTGTAGGCGATTGCATTGATTATGATCGTATCCGTGATGATATTCTCAAAGACAGCCAGCACTTTGATATCAAGCTGGTGGGCTTTGATACATGGAACGCCACGCACCTACGAACGCAATTACAGGGGGCAGGGCTGGATGTTGAACCCTTCCCGCAAACCTATATGCGCTTTAGCCCCGTGGCGAAATCGGCAGAGGTGTTTGTTAACCGCAAAATCATTCGTCACAACGGCGATCCGGTACTGGCATGGGCAATGTCTAATGTGGTGATGGAAACGGATGCTAACGCCAATATCAAACCGAACAAGAAGAAATCAGCGAATAAGATAGACCCTTCGATTGCGTTCCTGATGAGTTTTGGAACATGGCAAGTAGAACATGAAGATTTTGCGTTTACGCTCAGTGAGGAGCAGCAACAGAGGCTGGTTAACTTTGATGGAATATAGATAACTAATTGATTTTTTAATTATTGTGATTGAAATCGAATTCTCAGAAGGTTAGATATTACACTTTTTTAGATTGGTCGCTATTTTATCTGGCGATGTTCTTTAGCAAAGTGCGACTCAACCTGATGAGATGGACGTCCCGTATGGCGTCAATTGTACCAAAATGAAATAAGCATATTCATTTTATGGGAGCGTCCATCATGTATCATAAAATTCTCGGTATTGATCTCGCTAAATCTGTTTTTCAGCTTTGTTTGCTTAACGATAATCACATTATATTTAATAAAAAAATGACCCGAAGTCGATTACTGGATGCTGTTAGACAAATGGAATCCGGGACTTTGATTGCTATGGAGGCTTGTAGTACCGCCCACTATTGGGCACGAACGATTGAAAATCTAGGTTTTAAAGTTTGCCTTATTCCCCCTCAGCATGTGAAAGCTTTCGTTAAACACCATAAAAATGATGCTAATGATGCGTTGGCAATCTGTGAAGCTGCGAATCGGCCGGGTATGCATTTTGTTCCGGTCAAAAATCTGTATCAACAAGACCTCTGTGTTCTCCATAATGTCCGGCAGTCATTAGTTCAAAAACGTGTTGCTCTCTCTAATCAAATCAGAGGACTGGCAGCAGAATATGGCATTATTTTTCCGCAACGCTCTGCGGCTCTTAGAGAGTCACTGTACGAGGCACTTGAAGATGCCGATAATGGATTAACGATGATTGCACGCAGGGTTCTGAAACAACTCTATGAAGAATGGCTGAAGCTGATCCAGCAGACAGAGGAAATAGAAGAAACCCTCAAGTCGCTATCATCGCAAACGGCTCAGTGGCAGCAGCTCCAATCTATTCCCGGTATTGGCCCCCTGATTGCCTCCGCAATGGTCGCGTATATTGGTGATGGAAAACAATTTAATAACGGCAGGCAAATGGCCGCTTGGTTAGGACTCGTTCCTCGACAGGCCAGCAGTGGTGGGAAAACACAATTAGGCAAAATCACTAAAAATGGTAATCGGTACCTACGCGGGATTTTAATTCATGGCGCCAGAGCCGCTATACAACGTAGAGCGTTACGGCATGATGCACTCGGTGATTGGATGCAGTCTTTGGTTAACCGACGGGGCTTTAATAAGGCGTGTGTCGCTTATGCCAATAAATGTGCCAGGATATGCTGGTCAATTATGGTTAATAAAGATGCGTTCCAGATGAGCAAAACCTTTGCTTAAATAAACCGGTTTCATTTTCAATAGAGTTGACTACAGTTGATGAGCTAAACGGTTATCCGGCCTTGCAAAAACCTGAGACTGTCGAGGATTTTTAATCCGTTGATCTGATGAGGAGGCAAGGTTCGGACTTCACCATGGCGCAGCAAATTTAAATGATTGCCAGACGCCGGATATATGACCGTGAACCGAAATTAGCAATACACTGAGTCACTAAAAAAGTTGAATATTATGGGACGTCCATATATGACAGTCAGCTATGAACGAAAGCGGACGTTATCGCCGATTAAAAAATGAGTGGCACAATGTCAAAACCTCAGCATTGCTGAGGTAATTACTACACACAATTAACCCGAACAGTAGTATCTTAATTTTTAAATTTTCAAGTCAGTCATATAACGTTTGATAATTTTTCTAAATCACGATGCAGTACCCATTACCTGAATGTGGACACTAATGAAATATAACATTACGAATCAATGTCGTTTACAATGGTTAATGCATCGGACCATGTGGTATTTGCTTCGATGTGTTTCTTAATTAGTATACGATTTGAGGCAATTATTGATGACCAGCGATTTTTCCAAGATCTATATGCATGCCAAGAATAGCCAATGTAATACTCTTTTTTCATAGTAGTCATCGAACGCAGAACCGCATCAAGATACTTTTTTTCTATTGATGTTCTACTAACCTCAAAAATAGCTCCGAGATAAACAAGCCATCTAGCTAGATGCTCATATTGTTCCCAGGCATTATGCTCATTCGTTAACATCGTCTTTGACTCAATAACATTACCGATCATTTTCACTACTCTATGGTCATTCCAGCTCAAACCTTCGGCGGAAATTGAAGAAATTATTTGATAGAAGGAATCCTCTAATTTTAAATATTCTTCCTTGAACGAATATTTTTCATATACTACTTTTCGAATTGATTCCAAAGATCTTTCAGCAATCTTTTCTGCTTCCGGAATTTTTTCATTAAGGATCTTGAAAAATTCCTCAATATTAAGAGAGTCTAAAACTCTTATTCCATAACAATAAAAATAGTAGTCTTTTATGCTTTGGTCGATTGAGGATCTCGAAACCAGAAATATATTAGACCCTACCACATGGCTTTTTGAGAATCCTTTGTAGTCACTAATAATTGCTTTTAGATTTGTGTCTCCAAGAGAATATCCTAGGATTACTATAGTATTTTCATGTAGAACGGTACTTAATTTACGAGAAAAATATGAATCGCTATTTATAAACCGAAAATAATCTTCTGATGTAATAACCATATTCATTGGTGAATCCACAGAACCATGCACATGGTAAATTTTTACATTCGCAGAAGATTTTGGAATAGGCAATCCAGGTGTAATTGATTGAAAGCTATTACTAGTCGTTAATTTTTCAGCAAGTTTATCGTAGTTTGTTGTTACAATCCGAAAAGAACGTTTAGAAAAAAATTTCTCGACTTCCTCATTATCATCACCAAGCTTAATTTCAGAAATAATTTTTGCAGTTTCTTCATGAATACTTTTATCTCGAGCCGCAAGCTTTATAGAAATTATTTGTGCTGCTTCCTCTAGGCTCAGAAGTTGCGGTTTATCTTTCGGGAAAAGTGACTCTTTTAATTTTTCTGCATCATTAGGTAAAGAGTCACACAGTTTTTCAAGAAGACCTTGCCAAGTAGGTGCATCACCATCAGAAATCGCTTTTGAAAAACCGGTTCCAGTAAATAAGCAAAGCCTATTTGTGGCTGCTGCATATGCAATTTCAAACATTTCACTCACTTCACTCTCCTTTTAAATTATTTTTGTGAATACCAAAATACTGCTGACACACCGTCATTTCAATATTTAACCGTCTGCTCTTGGCGCTAAGCCTGACTGTTACATTTGCTTGAATCCAGAGTAGTAAGGATGTCAGTTAGCATGGGCTATTTAATAGCATATAACGCAAAAAGTTAAGCGTTTATACTGGTTCGCTTATTGAGTCCGATAAACCAATCAGTTAAAGTAGCCCCGCCATTGGCAAAATCCAATGGTCAAGGTTTTGCAGCCTTGAATGTATCCCACTGGTAGGAAATTTCTACCAGTGTGTCTGCTATCGCCTTTTCAATGGTGGTTCAGGCAGGGGAGGTTTCGGCCTCACCGGTTGGATACATCCGGTCTGCAAACCCTGTCTGAATCGCCACCATCAATGTTAATTAATGGAAGGGGTAGCAGGAATGAATAATGTTAAAAATGATTGGCATCAAGCCGATATTATTGCTGCACTGCGTAAACGTGGTACTACCTTAGCGGCTGTTTCCCGTGAAGCCGGACTCAGTTCATCTACACTGGCAAATACTCTCAGCAGACCGTGGCCGAAAGGTGAATGGATCATTGCTAACTATCTCGAAATACACCCATCTGAAATCTGGCCGAGTCGCTATTTTGATTCGTATGGTGAATTGATTGAACGCAAGGTTCGGGATAAATCATAAAAATAATTAGTTCCATTTGAAAATCATCGGGAAGATATCCGTAACGGGGTATCTTCTCACTGGTAGAAACATCTGTAACTTTCATCTCAATGTTTCCAGACGAAATACATCGTAACTTTTCACAAGGTTGGAACGTTTGGTGTACTGACCTCTATAACACATCTAATTCTTATTTTTCTTTGGTACTCATGTTGTTCTGTGAGTTTTTGTGCTGAGGATTTTTCGGTGGGGTAATCGGTGGGGTAATTCTAAGTAAAAAGGCACTTTCTACATAGTAAAAAGTGCCGATTTAACAACATGTTACTAGACTAGGATTAGTTCATGCCGTATTTTTTCAGTTTCTTACGCAGAGTACCGCGGTTGATTCCCATCATCAGCGCTGCGCGGGTTTGGTTACCACGGGTGTATTGCATCACCATGTCCAACAGTGGTTGCTCTACTTCAGCCAGTACCAGCTCATACAGGTCATTGACGTCTTGACCATTCAGTTGAGCAAAATAGTTCTTCAGTGCTTGTTTAACTGAGTCACGCAGAGGTTTTTGAGTTACCTGATCTTGTGAATTTACAGTAGCAACGGTTAGTACGTCAGAATTTACGCGTTGTTCGAACATAGTTCTGTCAGCTCTTTTCTTTATTTACGCAAAAATTTTCGAAGTATGCTTCCAACACCTCCAGCTGTTCGCTGGCATCCTCAATGGCGTTGAATGAGCGCCGAAACTGGTCATCAGGAGCATGTTCCTTGAGATACCAAGATACATGCTTACGTGCAATACGAACTCCTTTGCCTTGACCGTAAAAGTCGTGCAGTTCTCGTACATGCTCGTTCATTAAACGCTGTACCTCGCCAAGGGGCATCGGTGACAGCAGTTCTCCTGTTTCCAGATAATGCTGGATTTCCCGAAAGATCCAGGGTCTTCCCTGAGCAGCGCGGCCTATCATCAGGGCATCAGCCCCGGTGTATTCAAGCACTGCTCTGGCTTTTAGCGGGTCAGTAATGTCGCCATTAGCAATAATTGGAATGGCAACAGTCTGCTTAACTGTCCGAATGTTGTCATACTCGGCTTCACCATTAAACAGACAAGAACGAGTCCTGCCATGAATGGTAAGCGCCTGAATACCACAACGTTCAGCCAATTGGGCAATTTCTACACAGTTACGTTCTTCCGGTGACCATCCTGTACGGATCTTCAATGTAACAGGTACATCAACCGCATTGACTACCGCAGAAAGGATTTTTTGAACCAGTTCTGGATAACGCAGTAATGCTGAGCCTGCCAATTTACGATTAACCTTTTTGGCTGGGCACCCCATATTGATATCGATGATCTGAGCACCATTGTCGACGTTGATTTTCGCCGCCGCTGCCATTTCATCGGGATCACTACCGGCAATCTGTACAGAACGCACTCCGGGTTCGTCGCGATGAACCATACGTAGCCGGGATTTATCTGTCTTCCAGACCTGAGGATTGGAAGAAAGCATCTCTGAGACTGTCATACCTGCACCCATGGTGTAGCATAGTGATCGAAACGGGCGATCCGTTATGCCAGCCATAGGGGCTGCAATAAGACAGTTTTTCAACTGGTATTGTCCGATACGCATAGGCGAAGAAAGAGTGGCCAACTGTGACTAAGGGCGCGTATATTACGCATTTTTCACAAGATATGAAAGGCCAAACTTTGAGCGAAACGGTATTTTAACGGAATTTTTCCAGTTGATTTTTTCAAACTTTTCTATTTATCCTTTAATAACATTAAGTTACGTATTTTTGACGAAATTTATTGTTACCTATATTTCTCATGACAAATAGTATGTATTACCACCAATTTGTCCCCCAGAGGATCATTTTAGTGGATAATCCTGTTTTTCAATAGTAGTTTGTTGATTATTTTTTAACCCCGGTAATGCGGCACCATTCTTCTTGTTCGGCGATTGGATCGATAATGAATTCATTGCTATAGGCTTCGGCGACACCTTCAGCCTGACTTGCCAGTACACCGGACAAGCCTAATAATCCACCAGATTTTGGTAATGAACCGATAACAGGAGCCAGTTCACGCAGTGGGCCAGCCAGAATGTTGGCGATAGCAACATCACATTCTAAATTGTCAGGTTGATCTTTAGACAAATAGAGTGTCAGTAGCTCAGAAACGCCATTACGCTCTGCATTATCCCGGCTTGCCTGAATGGCCTGAGGATCGATATCAATACCGATAGCATGTTTGGCGCCTAGTTTCAGGGCTGCGATAGCCAGAATGCCGGATCCACAGCCGAAGTCGATGACGGTTTTACCTTGCAGGTCAAGGCCATCCAGCCATTGCAGGCAAAGAGAAGTGGTTGGGTGTGTTCCGGTTCCGAAGGCCAGCCCCGGATCCAGCATAACGTTAACAGCATCCGGTTCAGGCACTTCCCGCCAGCTTGGGCAGATCCACAGGCGGTTACCAAAACGCATTGGGTGGAAGTTGTCCATCCACTCGCGCTCCCAGTCTTTATCTTCCAGCTGTTCAATTTTGTGGAGAAAACCTTTACCCAGCTGGGGAACCTGCTCCAGTTGGCTAACAACAGCTTTCATATCTGTTTCGGCATCATACAAACCAATGACATCGGTATCTCCCCATAAGCGGGTTTCTCCCGGCAGAGGTTCAAAAATTGGCGTATCGTGGCTGTCCTGAAAGGTAACGGACACTGCGCCGCTTTCCATTAGTTCATCACCGAGTGATTCAGCTTGTTGTCCCGTGGTGTTTAATCTCAGTTGTATCCAAGGCATAAAAATTCTCTTTTAAACGCAATATGTATGAAAAATGATTAAAAATCAGGCTAAAAAATATCGCCGTTACTGTGATGCGGCGGTTTGTTGTATCTGTTTACTCCCAAACAGATTTCCTATTCCGAATGCCAGTAAGCTCAGCAGCAATGATGGCACAATGGGATGGAATCCAAGGAGGTTAATGCTAAAGCTGGCTAATAGGGTATAACTTATTGCACCTGTCAGCATTGAGGCTAGCGCGCCATGTGCATTGGCTTTCTCCCAGTACAGGCCCAATACCAGTGGCCAGAGGAACACCGCCTGTAATCCGCCGAAGGCCAGCAGGTTCAGCCAGATCAGCATTTCAGGTGGTTGCCATGCCGCCAGTAGCAGCAGTATTCCCAGAAACAGGGTAGAAAAACTGGAGATACGGGCGAGTTTTTTCTCCTGTTTGATCTGCTGCGGGAACAAATTCAAATAGAGATCTTTAACGATAGTGGCTGAAGATTGCAGCAGTTGGGCGTTAATTGTTGACATAATGGCTGCCATCGGCGCGGCCAGAAAGATCCCGGCAGCGATAGGCGGCAGGACGGTGATCATCAGGGTTGGGATCACTTGATCGGGAATTGTCAGATCAGGGATGATCGCACGGCCCAGTGCTCCGGCAAGGTGCATCCCAAACATCAGGATAGCCATGACGATAGTGCCGATGATAATACCACGATGGACAGCTTTACTATCGCGGTAAGAAATACAACGCACAGCGGTATGTGGTAGCCCGATAACGCCAAAGCAGACCAGTACCCAGAAGGAGGCCATAAAAGGGCCGCTAAGAATATTGTCAGCACCGTAAGGAGAGACAAGGTTAGGATCGATAGTACGCAGTGTCGAAACCGCTTCTGATAGCCCGCCCGCTTTATAGATCGTGCCAACAAGCAGCAGTATCGTTCCTAGAAGCATGACCAGCCCTTGTAGGGCGTCATTAAGTACACTGGCTCTGAAGCCACCAAATGCTGTGTAGAGAGCGATGGAGAGACCAAAAATCAGCAGACCGGTACCGTAAGGAATACCGGCTGCGGCTTCCAGCAGGCGGGCACCACCAATGAACTGCACCGTCATGGCACCGACAAAGGCGACCAACAGGCTCACGCTGGCAAACCAGACCAGAATACGGCTCTGATAGCGCGCATATAGCATGTCATTGAGTGTTACGGCATTATAACGGCGGGCGAGAATCGCAAATTTCTTCCCCAGTACGCCAAGGGAGAGCCAGATTGCCGGCAGTTGGATCAGGGATAACAGCACCCAGCCGATACCATATTTGTAGGCTGCACCGGGGCCACCAATGAACGAGCTGGCACTGATGTATGTTGCTGTAATGGTCATCGCCAGTACAAAACCACCCATTGAGCGGCTGCCAAGAAAATATTCATTCAGGAATTCACCCGTCTGGCGGCGGCGATAGGCATAGAATGAGAGCAGAAAAACCAGTGCCAGATATCCTACCAGAGGCAGAATAACTTCATTTTGCATCTTCATCCTCCAGAGGAACTTCTTTGAAGATAAATGTCACCATCATCCAGCACAGGATGATGAAAAGTGCAGGTAATGCTAAACAAGCCAGTTCGAACCAATGTGGCAATCCGGTTAATCCGGTCGTATCACTGGGTAGATAGGCGCTCAGTAGCCAACCCACAAGATAAGCTAACGTCAGAAATACGGCCCAACGCGCTTCTTTATGAGATTGAACAAATCTTTTGTCCATTGATTCTCCGGGAAAGCAGAAAAATAAAGGAAGGAATTGTACGGTAACAGCCGGATTTATTCAGAAGAAAATGTGCGACAAAAACCATGCCATAAAAAATCCCATCTTGAAAAGATGGGATTTTATGCAGAATGGCGATGTTAGAAAAAAGCCTTACTTATCATGTAAGCCCAGTTTCTTCTCCAGATAGTGAATATTGGTTCCGCCTTTCTGGAAGTTTTCATCATTCATGATGGACATCTGCAAATCGATATTGGTTTTGATGCCATCGATGATCAGTTCTGCCAGCGCGTTCTTCATACGTGCAATTGCCACTTCACGGGTTTCTCCATAAGTGATCAGTTTGCCGATCATGGAGTCATAATATGGCGGTACGGTATATCCTGCATAAATGTGGGATTCCCAGCGCACGCCGAACCCACCCGGAGAGTGGAAATGGGTAATTTTGCCCGGGCTTGGCAAGAATGTTTTTGCATCTTCGGCATTAATACGGCATTCGATAGCATGGCCTTTGATGACAATATCTTCCTGCCTGATGGACAGTGGCATACCGGAAGCAATGCGTAGCTGTTCCTTGATCAGATCAACGCCAGTGATCATTTCGGTAACAGGGTGTTCAACCTGAATACGGGTATTCATCTCAATGAAATAGAACTCACCGTTCTCATACAGGAATTCAAACGTACCCGCTCCGCGATAGCCGATTTCCATACAAGCGTTGGCACAGCGTTCACCGATGCTGCGGCGTAGTTCAGCCGAGATACCCGGTGCAGGAGCCTCTTCCACAACTTTCTGGTGACGACGCTGCATGGAGCAGTCACGTTCAGCAAGATAAAGAGCATTGCCCTGACCATCAGCCAGTACCTGAATTTCAACGTGACGAGGGTTTTCAAGGAATTTTTCCATGTAAACCATGTCATTATTGAAAGCAGCTTTAGCTTCAGCACGAGTCATGGCAATAGACTGTTCCAGCTCTTTATCACTGCGGACAACGCGCATACCACGCCCGCCGCCGCCTCCGGAGGCCTTGATGATCACCGGATAACCGATGCGCTGTGCGATCGATTTGTTCTTCTCAGTATCATCACCCAAAGGGCCGTCAGAACCAGGAACGCAAGGTACACCGGCTTTTTTCATGGCGCTGATGGCAGAAACTTTATCACCCATCAGGCGGATAGTTTCTGCTCTCGGGCCGATAAAGGTGAAACCGGAGCGCTCCACCTGCTCAGCAAAATCAGCGTTTTCAGACAGGAATCCATAACCCGGATGGATTGCCTGTGCACAGGTGATTTCAGCCGCAGAAATGATAGCCGGAATATTCAGGTAACTTTTTGCTGATGCGGCAGGGCCGATACAGACCGTTTCATCTGCCAGCAGGACGTGTTTCAGATCACGGTCTGCCGCAGAGTGCACAGCAACAGTTTTGATCCCGAGTTCCTTACAGGCTCTCAGGATACGCAGTGCGATTTCACCGCGGTTAGCTATGACTATTTTCTCAAGCATGGGTTTTTCCCGCGTGATGCGCTTATTCGATGATGACCAGTGGCTCGTCAAATTCAACAGGCTGACCGTCTTGTGCCAGAATGGCCTTCACGACGCCGGTTTTGTCAGCTTCGATCTGGTTCATCATTTTCATGGCTTCAACGATGCACAGGGTATCGCCCTGATTAACATGCTGACCGATTTCGATAAAAGGTTTCGCATCCGGGCTTGGAGAACGGTAGAACGTACCAACCATTGGGGAACGAACGGTGTGACCGCTGATCTCTGCTGCGGCTGGTGCTGCCGGAGCAGCAGGTGCCGGTGCTGCAACGGGAGCAGGCTGTTGAACAGGCGCAGAGATATACTGCTGAGTGATCGGCATGCCCTGAACGGCCGTAGTACGGCTGATGCGAACTGATTCTTCACCTTCAGAAATTTCCAGTTCAGAAATGCCAGATTCTTCAACCAGCTCGATCAATTTTTTTATCTTACGAATATCCATGAGTGTGATTCCGTACTCTATTTATGTAAATTAGTTATACCCTTCGCCTTTCGAGTTGCCTCTTTGTTGGCTGCGCTCACTCACCCCGGTCACATAGTTAGCTATGCTCCCGGGGATTCATTCCCTTGCCGCCGCGATGCAACTCGAAATTCATTGGGTATTGGATTTTGACAAGCGGTTGACCGCTGCCTGTAATGCAAAACTATAGCCATCAGCACCCAAACCACAGATCACGCCAACGGCAATATCAGAAAGATATGAATGATGGCGGAATGGCTCGCGGGCATGCACATTAGAGAGGTGGATCTCAATAAATGGAATATCCACTGCCAGAAGTGCATCGCGTAACGCTACGCTGGTGTGCGTGAATGCCGCAGGGTTAATCAGAATAAAATCGGTATTCCCCCGCGCAGTATGAATTCTCTCAATCAGTTCAGATTCTGCATTGGATTGCAGATGGAATAATTCAATACCCGACTGGTGAGCTTCTTGTGACAGTTTGCTGACGATGTCATCAAGCGTTAACTTGCCGTAGGTCTCTGGCTCTCGCGTTCCCAATAGATTCAGGTTGGGACCGTTCAAGAGTAAAATGCGAAACTTGTCTGCCATTGTGCGGGTATCTCCGGCAATCTGTCAACAATCGTTCAAGATAACTCGATGACAGCAGTTTGTCATCTTTTTCTATTATCAATATTTGTAAATTTGACGATAAAGCCCGACATTATAAACATATCGTAACATTTAGCAGCAAAATACTGGTCTTATCAGCTTTTCGGGCTTGATTTTATTAGACTTACGCTTATCGGCATAGTTTCAGCGGATCTTTACCACTGTTCTACCTGTTGACTGATTGTTTACCAACTGATTAGCGTGTTCGATCACCTGATCTAATGAAATTTCGTTTGCGGTCTGTTGATAAAAAGATTCCGGCAACAGCTTTTGTAACCGCTCCCAGATCTTTGGTCTATCGGCGGCCGAGACTATTGCTGACTCAACACCCTGTAAGCGGACATTACGCAGGATAAATGGCATGACAGTGGTAGGCAGATTAATGTCGCTTGCCATCCCGCAGGCAGCTACGGTGCCGTTGTGGGATACCTGAGCCAGCAATTTGGCCAGAATTGTACCACCGACAGTATCAATAACACCTGACCATCGCTGTTTTTCCAGCGGGCGAGCGGGTTGGCTGAAGTCTGAAACCGGCAGAATTTCTTTTGCTCCCAGAGAACGTAAATATTCCTGACTTTCGGGTTTACTGCTGATGGCGACAACAGAGTACCCTAACAGAGAGAGCAGGGTAATTGCTGTGCTTCCGACTCCGCCAGTGGCACCTGTGACTGCGATTTCGCCGCTTTCAGGGGTTATACCTCCCTGTTCCAGCGCCATAATACATAACATAGCGGTGAAACCGGCTGTGCCGATAATCATAGCCTGTCTGGTACTTAAACCTGCTGGCAATGGAGTCAGCCATTCACCTGAGACTCTGGCCTGTTCTGCCAGACCACCCCAACGATTTTCACCCACACCCCAGCCGGTTAATAAAACCTGCTGCCCGATATGAAAGCGGGGATCTTCTGAGTGACGAACAACGCCGGAGAAGTCGATCCCCGGTATCATCGGAAACTCGCGGATGATTTTCCCCTTGCCGGTGATAGCAAGTGCATCTTTATAATTGAGGGTTGACCAGTGAATATCGACGATGACATCACCGGGTGGAAGTTGGGTTGTGTCAATATCCTGAATAGAAGCTGATAATGTATCATGCTGTTCCAGCAGTAATGCTTTCATAGGTTCTCCCTCTGATGGATTTTGGGTATAACACCATCACGATTCTCATGATTTCATTTTTTGTGACATTCTCAATATAGATAAAATTAAAAATGCAGAAACGGGCAGTCTGCAATATTGTGATGAATAGTCGCAAAACAGTGATTGCTGATTTTTATTCGGGTACATGCTGAAAGTTAAATATGCCTGATAATGATTTCAATATTGATAATTCACTTATTAATAATGACTTTGTTTTTATATCTTATTGGTTCAGTAATCAACAGATTTATCCGCCGATTACAGGTGCATAAGTGTCGATGAAGAACAATTTTTCTTTTAAGTGCTGAAGATAAAGCGGGAAATTAATGAATCATTTTTACCGGGCTTATTGGGGCGTGATATTGGCTAGAGATGGCAAAATAAATCAAAATATTTGAGAAAAAATTAATTTTTGTTGAACTTGCTGAAATCATTATAGGTCAACATAGAAAAAGTGAATCAGTAACATCGCGGGATGCACTATATACACTATAATGTTGGTTTTTAGGGCATTTGGACATTTTAGGGTTCAGTGACGGGGTTATTGGTGGAATTAACCCATTTTTATGCAGTTTTTTTCTGCTCTGTCAGAAAAAAGTAACGTAGAATATCGTGTTTCTGATGTGAATAACGTAGCCACTTTCATTGAAGTAGTAAAAGTAGTTAATGATGCGCCTTGTCGCTGCTTCATGTGGTTGGTAGAGTAGACGGACAACATCCGTCCCCAGCTTGCAGGATTATCCTTTCGTTATGTTAAAGAAATTTCGTGGCATGTTTTCCAATGATTTGTCCATTGACTTGGGTACTGCCAATACCCTTATTTATGTTAAAGGTCAGGGAATTGTCTTGGATCAACCCTCTGTTGTTGCTATCCGACAAGACAGGGCCGGTTCACCAAAAAGCGTTGCAGCCGTGGGGCTGGAAGCAAAACAGATGTTGGGACGTACTCCGGGGAATATCGCAGCTATCCGGCCAATGAAGGATGGTGTGATTGCTGATTTTTATGTCACGGAAAAAATGTTGCAGCATTTTATTAAACAGGTTCATAACAACAGTTTTATGCGTCCTAGCCCGCGCGTACTGGTTTGTGTACCAGTCGGGGCGACGCAGGTTGAGCGTCGGGCTATTCGTGAATCAGCCCAAAGTGCAGGAGCACGCGAAGTCTTTCTGATTGAAGAGCCAATGGCGGCGGCAATCGGTGCAGGTTTGCCCGTTTCAGAAGCAACGGGTTCAATGGTTGTTGATATCGGTGGTGGTACAACAGAAGTTGCAGTTATCTCCCTCAATGGCGTTGTCTATTCTTCTTCTGTCCGTATCGGCGGGGATCGCTTTGATGAAGCGGTTATCAATTATGTCCGCCGCAACTATGGTTCACTGATTGGTGAAGCGACAGCAGAACGTATTAAACATGAAATTGGTTCTGCGTACCCAACGGATGAAGTCCGCGAAATCGAAGTACGTGGCCGTAACCTTGCTGAAGGTGTACCACGTAGTTTCACACTGAATTCCAATGAAATTCTGGAAGCCCTGCAAGAGCCGCTGACCGGTATTGTCAGTGCCGTTATGGTAGCACTGGAACAGTGCCCGCCAGAGCTGGCTTCTGATATTTCAGAACGAGGCATGGTGCTGACCGGTGGTGGCGCATTGTTACGCAATCTTGATCGCTTGCTGATGGAAGAAACAGGTATTCCTGTGATTGTGGCTGAAGATCCACTGACCTGTGTTGCCAGAGGTGGCGGTAAAGCGCTGGAAATGATCGACATGCACGGTGGCGATTTATTCAGCGAAGACTGAAAGTAACTCTGCGAGCTGGGAGGCGTGTTTATCGGTGCCTCCTTGCTGTTTATCCAAAAGTGTATCGTTTATGACTCTTTTATTGTTTATGACACGAAACCGCTCAATAATGCGCAACTTATGAAGCCAATTTTCAGCAGAGGGCCCTCCCTACAATTACGACTCTTTTTTGCTGTTGCTATTGCCATTATTCTGGTTGTGGTAGACAGCAGGTTTGATTTTTTCCATAAAGTCCGTAGCTATATGGATACGGCAGTGAGTCCTTTTTATTTTCTTGCCAATGGTCCCCGCCAGTTTTTAGATGGTATTTCTGATTCTCTAACTGCCCGCAAACAACTTGAGTTGGAAAATTACTCCTTGCGCAATGAATTGCGGTTGAAGGACAGCAAATTATTACTTCTGGGCCAATTAAAACAGGAGAATATCCGGTTACGTTCCTTACTGGGTTCACCTTTGCGTCATGATGAACACATGATGGCTACTCAGGTAATTGCCCGTGGTCTGGATCCTTATCGCGATCAAATTGTTATTGATAAAGGCGCAAAAGATGGTGTTTATGAAGGGCAGCCGGTTGTTAGTGATCGCGGTGTTGTCGGGCAGGTTGTTTCAGTAAGTCAGCTAAGTAGCCGGGTGTTACTGATTTGCGATCCGATTCACGCCCTGCCGGTTCAGGTATTACGTAATGATATCCGGGTGATCGCTGGTGGTACAGGCTGTGCCGATGATCTGCACCTTGAACCATTACCGAGTGACACGGATATCCGGGTCGGTGATGAACTGGTGACTTCTGGTCTGGGGGGAAGATTCCCTGAAGGTTATCCTGTGGCAGTGGTTTCTTCTGTCAGGATAGACAATCAGCGGGCTCATACCGTTATTTACGCCCGTCCTTTGGCCGAATTACGTCGCCTGCGTTATCTGCTGTTGGTATGGGGGCCGGATAATAACCCATCTGAACCGTTGCCGCCTTCTGAGGTATATCGAGCCGCAAATGAGCGCATGAAGCAGTTTTTGCCATACGTATTGCCAAATCCGGCTGATGAAAAACTTCACTCTTTGCCAGAAGATTCAAGTGGAGAGGGTAGTAAAAAAGAGGATAACAGAAAGAAACCCGTGGCCGGGCAACCATCTTCAGTCGCCCCATCAGTTAATAAACCATTAGCTACGGAGAATAACCGATGAGTCAGTATCACGGACGTGGTCTCTGGGTTGTCTGGTTGTCTTTCTTGATAGCAATGGTTTTACAGAGTATGCCGTGGCCGGAACAAGTTGATGTATTCCGGCCAACGCTGCCAGTGTTATGCCTTATCTACTGGCTGCTTGCTATTCCTCATCGTATCAGTGTTGGTACCGGGTTTATTCTGGGTATCCTGATTGATTTATTGCAGGGCAGCATTCTTGGCGCGCATGCACTGGCTTTTAGTCTCGTGAGTTTTCTGGTTGCTTTTAAATTTCAGCTCATTCGCAATATGGCACTCTGGCAACAATCACTCATTGTGATGATACTCTCAACATTGATAAACCTCTGTGTTTTCCTGACTCACGCTCTGATCCTGCAGACTATTTTCCATTCTGAAGTATTCTGGAATGGCGTAGTCAATGGTATTCTCTGGCCCTGGCTATTCTTATTAATGCGGAAAATCCGCCGTCAATTTTCAGTTCGTTAAAGGCGGGTTCTACTTTTTAATGAACAGCTTTTATATAAATGAACCGCTTTTAAATGAACTGACAGAAAGGATGACTCACTATGAAAACTCTTTACTTGGCTTCTGGCTCACCACGGCGGCGTGAGCTGGTGGAACTGCTGGATTTTAATTTTCAGATCCTGACACCACAGGTTGAAGAGAAATGGCAGGAAGAAGAGTCTCCGCAGCAGTATGTCGAACGATTAGCCAGAGAAAAATCAAAAGCGGGTGTGGCAATTGCGCCGGATGATCTCCCCGTTCTGGGCGCTGATACAATTGTTGTGCTGAATAATCGTATTCTGGAAAAACCCCATAATGAGCAACATGCAGCGGAAATGTTACAGGCGCTGTCAGGACAACACCATCAGGTCATGACGGCTGTTGCTTTATCGAACAGTCAGCATACCTTAAGTGAGTTAGTGGTTACAGATGTGATATTTCGCCATTTATCCCAACGTGAAATACAGGAATATATTGCAACTGGAGAACCAATGGATAAAGCCGGCGCTTACGGCATTCAGGGTAAAGGCGGTTGTTTTGTCAGAAGTATTAATGGCAGTTACCATGCTGTTGTCGGCTTGCCACTGGTTGAAACGTATGAATTAATCACACGATTTTTGGCGTTAGCTGATGGGAAGGGTCACTTATGACAGCAGAGTTATTAGTCAATGTAACACCATCCGAAACGCGGGTTGCTTATATCGATGGCGGTATTTTGCAGGAAGTTCATATTGAACGGGAAGCTAAACGGGGAATAGTCGGTAATATTTATAAAGGCCGTATCAGCCGGGTTTTACCCGGTATGCAGGCGGCTTTTGTTGATATCGGGCTGGAGAAAGCCGCCTTTTTGCATGCTTCAGATATTGTGCCTCATACAGAATGTATCGCAGGCGAGGAGCGGAAAAACTTTAATGTCAGGGATATTGCTGAGCTGGTCAGTCAGGGGCAGGATCTGCTCGTTCAGGTTGTCAAAGATCCCCTCGGCACCAAAGGAGCACGCCTGACAACCGATATCACCCTGCCTTCACGCTATCTGGTTTTTATGCCGGGGGCCTCCCATGTTGGTGTTTCCCAGCGAATTGAAAGCGGAGAAGAGCGCGATAGGCTGAAATCCATCGTGATGGATTATTGCGATGAACATGGCGGGTTTATCATCCGCACTGCCGCAGAAGGGGTAAGAAAAGAGGAGATTGAGCAGGATGCTGCATTTTTGAAGCGCCTGTGGAGTAAGGTCATTGAGCGTAAAAAACGGAATATCACGAAAACGAAAGTTTATGGTGAGCTGGCATTAGCGCAGCGTATTTTACGTGATTTTGCCGAAGATTCTCTTGATCGCATCCGGGTTGACTCCCGCCAGACCTACCTGCAAGTGCAGGAGTTTATTGATGAGTATATCCCTGAAATGAATGCCAAGCTGGAACATTATCAGGGAAATCAGCCGATATTCGATCTCTGTGGCGTGGAAACGGAAATTCAGCGCGCACTGGAGCGCAAAGTAGAATTAAAGTCGGGTGGCTATCTGATTATCGATCAAACCGAAGCCATGACGACCATTGATATTAATACCGGTGCTTTTGTTGGGCATAGGAACCTGGAAGAGACTATCTTTAATACTAATATTGAAGCTACTCAGGCGATTGCCCGGCAGTTGAGGCTACGCAATCTGGGCGGGATCATTATTATTGATTTTATCGATATGGCTGACGGAGAACACCGTCGTCGGGTTCTCGCTTCTTTGGAACAGGCTCTAAGTAAAGACCGCGTGAAAACGACCATCAATGGCTTTTCTCAGCTTGGTCTGGTGGAAATGACACGCAAACGCACGCGGGAAAGCCTTGAGCACATTTTATGTGATAATTGCCCGACTTGTCAGGGGCGCGGCACCGTAAAATCTGTTGAAACGGTATGCTATGAAATTTTACGGGAAATTGTACGTGTTCATCGCGCCATTAATGCAGATCGTTTTCTGGTCTATTCTTCCCATGCTGTGAGTGAAGCCCTTAAAGGAGAACACTCTCACGCTCTGGCTGAGGTAGAAATCTTTGTTGGTAAATCCGTAAAAGTACAGGCTGAACAGCTGTACAGTCAGGAACAATTTGATGTTGTTATGATGTAACCTTAAATTTTTTGAGTAAATAACATACTCTATGGATTTCAAGTTGCATCGCGGCGGCAAGGGAGTGACAAATTCGTCGGGAACGAATTTGCCCAGCCAAAGGCTAGCCTCCGGTGAGAGGCAGGAGCCTCTCAGTCATCCCCTGAGCATAGATAACTATGCGACTGGGGTGAACGAGCGTAGCCAACAAAGAGGCAGCTTGAAAGACGACGAGTATAACGTGCTGAAAAACAAGGAGAAATGAGTGAGGCGACTGCTCGGGATATTATTAGCGACAGCCGCAATAATCATTATCATTGTGGCTTTGTTTGTCAGCGGGTTACGTTTTTTCCTGCCTCATATTAATGATTATCGCCAGCAATTGGCACGCCAGATTTCAGCCTTGACCGGTGTTTCCGTCAATATAGGTTACATCAGTGGTCGCTGGGAGCCATTTGGCCCTCAGCTGGAAGTCCGGGATCTTCATGCAACAAACGAAGAAACGGATATTAAAGCCAAAAAAGTGACGCTTTCTCTGGATGTCTGGCGCTCATTATTACAGCGGCGCTGGCATTTCCGTGACCTTTCTTTTTATCAGCTTCAGGTGGATTATGATAAGCCACTGTTTGATGGCGAAAGTGAACACCAGTTACCTAAACCGGACAAGCTATCCTCCCTGTTTCTCGAACGTTTTAATTATTTCGAATTGCATGACAGTAGCCTGACTTTTCCTACTCCATCGGGAGAAAAAGTCAGATTATTATTACCGCAGCTGGCATGGCTGAATAAAGACAACCGGCATCGTGCAGAGGGGCATATTAACCTGTCTTCGATTAATGGGCAGGAAGGTGTTGTACAGATTAAATTTGACCTGAAAGATATTAATCATGTTTTAGATAGCGGCACTATCTATTTACAGGCTGATGACATTGATATGCGGTTGTGGCTCAGCCGATGGTTAAAAGACAGTACCGGCCTGGAAAATGCCCGTTTCAGTCTGGCTAACTGGATTACCCTGAAAAACGGGAGAATTGATAGTGGGCATTTACAACTCAGGCACGGGTATGCCAGCTGGCATGTGGGGGAGAAGAAACATCAGCTCACTGTTCATGATCTGCTTTTGCAAATGCGTCGTCAGGGAGAAGGCTGGCTGTTCGATATCCCAAATCTGGAAAGCCTGAACACTAATGGTCAGCAGTGGCTTGCCGGTCGTTTTGCCGCCTTATATATCACGAAGGCAAACAAATATCAGAACAAAGATCATTGGCGTATTCGGGCTGAAAATATTCAGCTTGAACGGCTGAGTGGCATGTTGCCGCTGATGTCACCTGTGACTCCTGAGATCGTCAATGACTGGCAGCATCGGCAGCTAAAAGGACTAATTCACCGTTTTGACCTTGATGTCACGCCTGAACTGGCCGATGGCATGGATATTGCTGTTAAGTGGCAGGATGTCAGCTGGTCTCGCTGGAAAGAGCTGCCTTCAGTGAATGATTTTAGTGGCACGCTGGCGGGAAATAAACAGCAAGGAAACTTCATATTTGAGTTGAAAAATAGCTTTATTGATTATCGGCAAATGTTTCAGGCACCGTTTGATATTGCCAGCGGTGCAGGGAAAATCGAATGGAAAAGTGATCAGGAAGGTTTGAAAATATGGAGTCAGGGGCTGGATTTGCAGGCCAAATCATTATGGATAAACGGCGATTTTAATTATACAGAACTCAGGAATAAGCCCCCAAAGCTGGAAATGCTGGCAGGGATCCGAGTCGAGGATGCAGGCGAAGCATGGCGCTATTTTCCCCAAACCCTGATGGGAAAATCACTGACGGATTATCTGACGACAGCGTTAATTAAAGGGAAAATCGATAATGCCACGCTGATTTTTCAGGGTAACCCTCATGACTTTCCATTCAGGCATAACAATGGCCAATTTCAGGTGTGGGTTCCCCTGCGCAATGCAACATTTAAGTACCAGCCAGACTGGCCAGCTCTGTTTGACCTGAATGCTAATTTGAATTTCCGCAATAACGGATTATGGATACAGGCAGATAAAGCGAAACTGGGTAAAGTCGATGCTTCCCGGGTTTCTGCTGTTATCGCTGATTATGATAAAGAAAAACTCTTAATTGATGCTGACATTTCCGGAGATGGCGAAGATATTCACGACTATTTTCACCATAGTTCATTATCCGATACTGTCGGAAGTGCGCTGGATAATTTACAGCTCAGCGGCAAGGTTGATGGCAATCTTCATCTGGATATACATCTGGAAGATGGAAAAACTGATGCCCGTGGTGAAGTGGTGCTGAAAGATACTGAACTCTTTATTCAGCCACTGAACAGTAGAATGAAGCACCTCAGTGGCAAGTTCCGCTTTGATAATGGCAAATTGCAAAGTGATAGCCTTTCCACTAACTGGCTTGGTAACCCTCTGTCATTACGATTTACGACGCAGGATTTAGCGCAACATTATCAGGTTAATGTTGACCTGAATGCTGGCTGGCCCGTGGCAACACTACCGGAATTGCCGGCAGAAATACGCCGCCAGTTATCAGGGCGGCTTGACTGGCAGGGAAAAGTCAATATTACCATTCCCTCAAAAGGTGAGGTTTTGCAACATGAATTACCACAACAGGGCGCAAAATATCAGGTTGCAATCAATGCTGATTTGTCACGTATCAACAGCACGTTAGACGGGCTGGAAACCGCCTCTTTGCAGGAATTGAATGATCTCAATATTCAGGCCGAAGGGGATGATAATCAGCTTAGGCTTACCGGTTCATTAGGGAACAGATATAAATTCAATAGCCAATGGTTACTGGAGAAAGGCTATACCCGTTTACAGCGGGGTATTCTGAACACAGATAAAAACGGCATTCCTGCGTTACCTGAAAAATCAATGCTCGAACTGAATTTACCTGATATTGAAGGTGATAAATGGCTGGCACTGCTTGGAACATTGGAAACCAAATCCGGAACGGGTGGTGCTTTCAGGTGGCCTGAGTTATTTGAAATTACAATACCTTCTTTGAATATCGGCGGGCAGCGTTGGCATAATCTTATACTGAGTGCCAGCAAACAATCTGATAGTTTGCATATTAATGCGATCGGAGAAGAAATTGACGGCGATTTGTGGGTTTATTCGGATAGGATATGGCAGGGAGCATTTAATTATCTCTATTATAATCCGGTGTTCCCGGGCAGCGCTGCCAATGATGGCAACTCGCTGGCTTCAAGCGTAGCAGATACACCAAAATATAATTTGAGTCACTGGCCAACATTTAATGTGAGATGTAATGAATGCTGGCTGGCCGGATCGAAAATCGGAAAAATTTCAGGAACGGTCAAACCGGAAGGCAACTCATTGGTTCTGACTGATGGCCGGGTAGAAAATAGTGCTGGTAAATTGACATTATCCGGTCATTGGAGTGAAAGTAATGAGGGAAACTATACTCGGGCTAAGGGGCAAATATCAGGGGGAAGTTTAGATGATATGGCTGCTTATCTCGGGTTCATTATTCCCATTACCGGTGCTCCATTTAAGTTTGATTTTGATCTTAACTGGAAGGATACGCCGTGGCAGCCTGATATTAAAACGCTTAATGGCCGTCTGACAGGGACACTGGGCAAAGGCACAATAGCTAAACTGGGCGCAGGCAGAGCCGGACAACTGTTGAGGCTGGTCAGTTTTGATGCTTTATTGCGTAAATTACAGTTGGATTTCAGTGACACATTCAGTGATGATTTTAACTTTGATTCTATGCGCGGCGATGCACAACTAAAAAATGGGGTTATGTATACGGATAACTTCCATATTGATGGGCTGGAAGCTGATATCGATGCAAAAGGTCAGATAAACTTTATCCAGCGTCAGCTCAATATGGAGTTGGTGATCACCCCGGAAATATCAGCCACAGTCGGTGTGGCAACCGCTTTTGCGATTAACCCTATGGCAGGTGCTGCTGTTTTTGCAGCGGCGAAAGTGTTAGGCCCGTTATGGAGCAAGATCTCAGTCATTCGCTATCGAATAACCGGCAGTCTGGAACAACCTAAAATTGATGAAGTCTTACGTCAGCTTAAGGAGAATAAAGGGTCATGAGAAACGTCAATGTTGCACTCTTACAATTATGCAGCGGTACAAACATCAAACATAATTTAGCGCAAATTGAACAGCAGATTAAGCAATTGCCTAAAACTGTAAAGCTGGTTCTGACCCCGGAGAATGCCTTACTGTTTGCAGACGCTGATGCTTATCGCGAACATGCAGAAGAACAGGGAACAGGCCCGTTACAGCAGGCCGTGCGTGAACTTGCACAGCATTATGGTATCTGGTTACTGATTGGTTCAATGCCGATGATCAGTCGGGAAGATCCGAACCGTATTACCAGCAGTAGCTTATTATTTGATGATCAGGGTGAAATTCGCGCCCGCTATGACAAGATCCACATGTTTGATGTCAATATCAAGGATGAACACGGCTCTTATAACGAATCTTCTATTTATCAGCGTGGTGAACACATTACGGTTGTTGATACACCTGTCGGTCGTCTGGGAATGACTATCTGTTATGATCTGCGTTTTCCCGGCCTGTTTCAGGCACTGAGGGAACAGGGCGCCGAACTGATTTCTGTACCGGCTGCTTTCACCAGACTGACAGGTAAAGCACACTGGGAGCCACTTTTGCGTGCCCGCGCAATTGAGAATCAATGTATTATACTGGCTCCTGCACAGGTCGGTGTGCACGGCACCCGCAGAACGTGGGGGCATTCAATGGCAGTGAGTGGCTGGGGGGAAATCATTAAGAAAAATCCTCTGAGTGTCTGTGCACTCCAGCTCAATATCCGGCGAGACAGCCTGACTCACATGCGTGAACAAATCAGAGTGGTGAAACATAATCGCTTCCGTCCGCAACTGACTTCTTTGATAAAAAAGAATACAAATTTAGATAAAGAGTAAACACTATGAGTTTAACTTATGTCAGTGAACATTTACTGACTGACAATGGCCTGAATCATAACGACTTGTTTTCTGTATTAGGGCAGTTGGCAGAACGCCGCCTTGATTATGCTGATCTCTATTTCCAGTCCAGCTACCACGAAACGTGGGTATTGGAAGATCGTATCATCAAAGATGGATCCTATAATATTGATCAGGGAGTAGGTGTCCGGGCTGTTAGCGGCGAGAAAACCGGTTTTGCCTATGCTGATCAGATCACTCTGAATGCCTTGCAGCAAAGTGCACAGGCAGCGCGCAGCATTGTAAGAGAAATAGGAAATGGTACTGCCCATACCCTGGGAGCAGTAACACATAACGCTTTGTATCCAGCAGTAGATCCGCTGCAAAGTATGAGCAGGGAAGAGAAAATCGCCTTGCTGCACCATGTTGATAAAATTGCCCGTGCGGAAGACCAAAGAGTACAGGAAGTTAATGCCAGCCTGAGTGGGGTTTATGAGCAGGTACTGGTTGCTGCGACGGATGGCACATTAGCCGCTGATATCCGTCCGCTGGTACGTCTTTCTGTCAGTGTATTGGTCGAAGAAGACGGCAAACGCGAGCGTGGTTCCAGTGGCGGTGGTGCCCGCTATGGTTATGAATATTTCCTGCAAGACACTGATGGGCAGACGCTGGCAGAGCAATTTGCCCGTGAAGCTGTTCGCATGGCATTAGTCAATCTTTCAGCAGTTGCGGCTCCGGCGGGAGCGATGCCGGTTGTACTGGGTGCAGGCTGGCCGGGCGTTTTACTGCATGAAGCCGTTGGTCATGGTCTGGAAGGTGATTTTAATCGCCGTGGCACATCTGTTTTCTCTGGTCAGATTGGGCAGAAAGTTGCTTCCGAGCTATGTACTGTGGTTGATGATGGCACGATTGAAGGGCGTCGGGGTTCATTATCTATTGATGATGAAGGGGTTCCGGGACAATACAATGTCCTGATTGAGAACGGCATTTTAAAAGGTTACATGCAGGACAAACTTAATGCACGTTTGATGGGTGTTGCTCCGACGGGGAACGGTCGTCGTGAATCTTATGCCCATTTGCCTATGCCACGTATGACTAACACCTACATGCTGGCGGGTAACTCTACACCAGAAGAAATTATTGCCAGTGTTGATCGTGGTCTGTATGCACCGAATTTTGGCGGCGGTCAGGTGGATATTACTTCAGGTAAGTTTGTCTTCTCGACATCAGAAGCGTATTTGATTGAAAACGGTAGGATCACCAAACCGGTAAAAGGCGCAACGCTGATTGGCTCCGGTATTGAGGCGATGCAGCAGATTTCCATGGTTGGTAATGATTTAGCCCTTGATAAAGGTGTTGGTGTCTGTGGTAAAGAGGGTCAAAGTGTTCCCGTGGGAGTTGGGCAGCCTACATTGAAACTGGATAACCTGACCGTAGGCGGAACAGCTTGACACTTTTTGGCGTGATTTGATCCATTAAGTGCAAGAGGTCATTATGAAAAAGAGCGTACTGGCAGGTGTATTGCTGCTTCTGGCTGTTATCTCTGTTGTTTTTTTTAAAGACACGGGGTTATCTGGTGGCGGGAAAACACCGAAAAATACGGTGGTAGCAGAAGAGACAACCACTCTGCACATTGATGTTCTGACTGAACAGCAGCGGGTTGCGAGCTATCTGAAACAACATCACAAATTGCCTGATTATTACATTACGAAGAAACAAGCCCGTCGTTTGGGCTGGGAACCCCGTAAAGGTAATTTATGTGAAGTCGTACCGGGAAAAGCAATTGGTGGGGACAGGTTCACCAACCGTGAACATAAACTGCCAGATGAAGCCGGACGCCAGTGGTTTGAAGCAGATGTGAATTATAACTGTGGGCGTCGGGGTAGTGACCGGTTACTCTATTCTAACGATGGGCTAATCTACCTGACGCTTGATCATTATAACCATTTCACAAGGCTGGAATGAGAATATGAAAAAAGTGGAATTCGATTTTAACCATATCCCTGATTTAACAACTTTCTATAATCAGTTCAGGGAGCGTTTCGATCTTAGCGACCATTTTGGTGCTAATTTGGATGCGCTCTGGGATGTGGTAACAAGTGAAATTGAGTTGCCTGTTGATATTACCTTTATCCATCTGGATGTGCAGAAAAAACCACATTTTGCAGCGCTGGTGCTTTTGTTTGAGGAAGCTGAAGAAGAGCTGGAAGGGGAACTCAAGTTTGATGTGATGAATTAACTTTTCCCTTCTTATTACACCGCTACATTGGCTGAAATGTGGCGGTGTTTCTCTATAGAGCCAGCGGTTATTTATTCACAACGTGGCTTTCATCGCCAGAGAAATAACGCTCAACATTCTTAAATGCGCTGTCAAAATAGATGTCATAGCAGCTTTTTGTGACATAACCTATATGTGGACTGCACAGGACATTATCTCGTTTTAATAAAGTGTGGCTGGCATCCCAAATTGGTTCAACATCAAAAACATCCAATGCAGCAAAACCCGGCGTACCCAGATCAAGTGCTTTTTCAAGAGCACCGGCTTCTATAAGCGCTGATCTTGCTGTATTGACTAATACCGCACTGTTTTTCATATGAGTCAGATCAGTCAGTGTGACATTACCTGTCGTCTCTTTAACCAGACGCTGATGCAGGGTAATAACATCCGATGTTTTAAAGAAATCTTCACGTGACTGAGGGACAATCAGACCATCCCGACGGGCTTTTTCCTGTGAACGTTCTGAACCCCAAACCTGAACCTTCATATCAAATGCACGAGCATATCTGGCAACCCGTTGACCAATATTTCCATACCCGAGGATCCCAAGGGTTTTTTCAGCCACGGTATCGCCCAGTTCAGTTTGCCACTGACCTTTTTTCATCGACTCCACTAAAACGACGAATTTGCGGATGGAACTTTGAATTAACAGCCAGGTTAACTCTGCTGCGGCAACAGGAGAACCGGCACCTTCTACGACAGCAATGCCCCTTTGTTTACATAAATCCAGATCGATATTGTAAGCCACCTTTCCTGTCTGGCTGATCAGTTTTAAGTTGGGCGTTTTGGATAAGAACTTCTCATCAATAATTGTTCTTTCACGGATCAATATCAGTGCGTCAGCCTTAGAGAGTAACTCACTGGCTTTAGGATCGCGATCAATTGCACCGAGGCTGACAATGTCAAAATCACGGTTTTGATATAAAGACTGAATCTTTTTTGTTGCAGATTGATAATCATCTGGAATAACAATTAATGGCATTTGAAAATATCCTTTTCACGAATTCGGGAACAAAAAGAGCTTAATCGATATTTAATGTTTTACTTTCAATGTGCTTAAAAATAAGTATAGATTATTTATGTTCGGATATTACTTTATAATAACATTAAAACCAACTCATTGGTTTAAGATCCATTAAGATCACGAGGCTAAATTTAGGCTATATTCAATAATTATTGTTATAGTTTATTTTGTATTTATTAACAAAGATAATATTTTAATTTTTAAATTATCTTTTAATTATGAGCTATTTCGCTAGGAGCTAATTATGTCAACTAGTTATATATCTAAGAGAGATGCTCGATATAATACTTTAAAAAAAGCGTTTAATCTTCGCTGGCCGGATCATAATAATGATGTTTCAGAGATTTATATTTGTAATAATGAGCAGGATGTTTTAGCTGCGGCAATAAATATACATGAGGAAAATAAAAGAATTACAGTCCGAAGTGGTGGGCACTGTTATGAAGGATTTGTGAGTAATAATACCTTTAATGGTAATGAAAAAGAACAGGATACCGTTATTATTGATATAGGTGGTATATCAGGAATTAAATATAAAGAGGATAGAGGAATCACTTCTGAGTATGAGAGTGAAAGTCATAATGAAAAAACACAATACACTTTCAAAATATCAGCAGGAAATCAAAATTGGGATAGTTATGTTAATCTCTATAAAATATCAGGGAAAACAATACCTGGTGGCTCCTGTTATTCTGTTGGTTTAGGTGGCCATATTACAGGTGGTGGATATGGGTTGCTGTCCCGTAAACATGGCTTAATAGTTGACTGGCTTTCTGGCATCGACATCCTTATACCTGATGAGAAAGATACTTTTAAGATTATCCATGTCTGCAAAGAGAGTAGTGATGACCGGTATCAGAGATTATTCAGAGCATGTTGTGGGGCTGGAGGAGGTAATTTTGGCATTATATTGAATTACTATTTTAAAGATTTGCCTGATGCACCAAGTACTGCAGGGATCATCCGGCTAACTTACCCTTGGGATAAAATCGCCGATAAAAATGCATTCAGTAAATTTGTTCAGGCATATTATTCATGGTTTAAGGATAATGATCAATATTGGAATAATAATGATGAAACGAAATGTAATGGTGGGTTATTTTCCTTATTAAAACTACAACATATCTCCACAGGGAATATAGAGCTTATTATACAATATACCGGCAAAGATGGTTCTTATAAGACAGGTGTTAATGATGCACCTTTACTCAATTTTATTAAGACTATGGATCTTGCTGCAAATCATAATCTTTTTACTTATCAATCAGTAAATTTATCCACAATACATGGCCCGTTAGTACCACGGATAGATCAAGTTTCTCTGAGTCAGTTTTATGATGATAATAATAATTTATCAGGTTTACCTGTGCGGATTATGGATTGGTTATACTTGACTCAATCTATTAATGGTTCTGGCGAAAATCAATATGGAAAATATAAATCAGCCTATCAAAAAGGAAAATTCTCAGATTATTCATTACTTATGATGCATCAATTATTAACAGAAAATAAAGGTAAATTATGTGTTAAACAAGAATTAATACAGATAGATTCATATGGTGGTTGTATTAACCAGGCAGATAAAAATCAAGAGACTTCGGTTTATCAGAGGGAATCTCTGCTAAAGTTACAGTTCCAGAATTATTGGAAAGATCCTGCACTGAGCGATGATTGTGTTAGTTGGATGCAGGTTACTTTTCACGGATATTTTAACGAATATAATGGAAAACCCTATGAAAAATATGATGGTAAAGATACACCCTATCAGGGATGCTATATAAATTATCCAGATATTGATATGAAATATACTGATTTCACTCATAAAACTATAGATCCAGACTGGCTGGCACTTTATTATGGCGAAAAAATATCAAAAGAACTTATTGAAGTAAAAAACATATTTGACCGGGATAATATTTTCCGTCATGAAATGTCGATTCCCCTGAAATAATATTTTTATACTTTACGAAATTTCTGTTTTTAATTAACCGCCATTTCTTGAAGAAATGGCGGTCTGAGTATCATGCTGTTCCAGATAATTCTTTCAGATACTGAAAAATCTGTCGGTAGGATTTTGGTGGTTTGTTTGCTGCTTTCTCTTTTTTGGCATTACGCACCAGCGTCCGTAGTTGCTGGCGATCGGTATGCGGATAGAGTGTCACAACTTCTTCAAGCGCATTGTCATTTTCCAGTAATTTATCCCGCAGTTCTTCCAGTTTGTGCAGGATCACAACCTGCTGGTTATGCCGGTTTTTCAGTTTATCCAATGCGATAGTAATTGGCTCTGGATCGCGGGCACGCAATAGTTTGCCTATCAATTGTAACTGGCGACGGCGACCTTCACGTTTGATTCTCTGTGCCAGCTCAATAGCGGCCAGCAAATCTTCATCCAACGGGATGCGTTCCAGTTCGCTTTTGCTCAGTTCAACCAGTTCTGCTCCCAGCTTTTTAAGCTCTTCCGCATCCCGCTTGATTTCACTTTTACTGACCCAGATTATCTCTTCTTCTTCCTCTTCAGCAGGATAATTGTCGAGCCAATCTTCAGGCTGCTTTGCCATAATTGTTTTCCTTCTAAAAAGGCCGGATAAGGTGCACTTTGGAACATGACCAATTTCCCGGTGGGTGTTAACATCTTCTAATATTGTCTATTGTAACTGGGAAAATTGCCTGATTACCACACGGCATTAATACTGAAAGCCGGAATATAGCACTTTTCCTGATAAATTCCCTTTTAATTTAAATGGTTATGGTTAATTAATGATAGTTACCAATCAACAAATTGCGGAGCAACGTAAGCAACTGGAAGAGGCTGTTTCCCACGCTCTGGAATTAGCGAAAGCAGGTTGCGATGCTGCGGAAGTCGCGGTCAATAAAACAACGGGGATCAGCGTCAGTACCCGTTTCAGTGAAGTCGAGAATGTAGAATTTAACAGTGATGGGGCATTAGGCATTACTGTTTATAATCAGCAGCGTAAAGGCAGCGCATCATCTACTGATTTAAGCCCGGAGGCTATTGCTCGTACTGTTCAGGCGGCTATTGATATTGCCCGTTATACTTCGCCTGATCCTTGTGCTGGCCCGGCAGACAAAGAGTTACTGGCGTTTGAAGCGCCTGATCTGGATTTGTTCCACACTGCTGATTTGGATGCTGATAAGGCAATTGAGCTGGCAGCCCGTGCAGAACAGGCTGCACTAGAGGCCGATCAGCGTATCACTAATACCGAAGGCGGCAGCTTTAATGCCCACTATGGCATCCGCGTCTTTGGTAATAGTCATGGTATGTTGCAGAGTTACTGCTCAAGCCGCTATTCCACATCTAGCTGTGTGATTGCAGAGCAAGACGGCAATATGGAACGCGATTATGCCTACACCGTGAACCGTCGTTTTGATGAATTGCAGTCACCAGAGTGGGTTGGTCAGGAGAGTGCTCAACGTACATTGTCTCGTTTAGGAGCACGTAAGCTTTCGACGATGAAAGCACCAGTGATCTTTTCCGCAGAAGTAGCTACCGGTCTGTTTGGTCATTTGGTCGGTGCAATTAGTGGCAGCAGCATCTATCGTAAATCCTCCTTTCTGCTGGACAGTCTGGGTAAACAAATCCTGCCTTCGTGGCTGACAATTGAGGAGCAGCCTCATTTATTGAGAGCTCTGGCTTCAACACCTTTTGACAGTGAAGGCGTACGTACACTGCCCCGTGAAATTATTAAAGACGGTGTATTACAGTCATGGCTGATGACGTCATATTCTGCCCGTAAACTGGGTCTGACAAGTACCGGTCATGCAGGTGGAATTCATAACTGGCGTATCGAAGGGCAGGGGCTGGGTTTTGCTGGGCTGTTGCGGGAAATGGGCACTGGTCTGGTAGTGACGGAACTGATGGGACAGGGAGTCAGCGCAATAACAGGAGATTACTCTCGTGGCGCTGCCGGTTTTTGGGTCGAAAATGGCGAAATTCAGTATCCCGTCAGTGAGATAACCATTGCAGGCAATCTGAAAGATATGTGGGCAAATATGGTAACAGTCGGTAATGATATCGAAACACGCAGTAACATTCAGTGTGGTTCGGTTCTGTTGCCGGAAATGAGTATCGCCGGTCAATAAGGGATACTCAATCAACAACAGCCAGTCTGGTCTACTGGGCTGGCTGTGAGTTAACGGTGATATTCACCCGCTGCTTCTGGTTGATAAAGTATCTCTAATACTTTTATCCGTGTTTTTTCACCATTCGGCAATTCCCACGTGATCTCGTCATTAACCCGCAACCCTAAAAGTGCAGCACCTAAAGGTGCCATGACGGATAGCTGTTTTGTGCTGTCCTGTAGCGATGCAGGGTAAACGAGAGTACGGATACGCTCTTCATTATTGCTAAAATCAATGAATTTAATTTCACTGTTCATAGTAACAATATCTGCTGGGATTTCTGCTGGCGATAAGATTTCCGCTCTGTCCAGTTCATCGTTCAGTGCATCTGCGATGCTGGTATTGGCAAATGCGGCTTGTTCCAACAGAGAATCTAAACGTTCTGCATCTAGTTCATTAATAATGATATTTGGTTTTTTCATACCACGCTCCAAATTAGGCTCAATACAAAATAACACCCCGCAACGCAAGGAGGGGGGTGTTATTTTCAATGTGATTAAAGTGATATTAGGCTGTTCTGTCATGAAAATAAAGAGATCATGATCACGAACTGTTTGGTGCTGCTAATGAAACAAGGTTCAGCCAGATATTATGACAGGTGACAAATTATAGGCCTGTGACGGTGATCTTCGGGTTGGTTTCGCCAAAGATTGAAGTCAGTTCAACAATGTGCATGCCGCTCCATTTTTGAATGTCAGCCTGAGTAATTTCTTCGTTACCTTGTTTACCCAAAATCACAACTTCATCACCACTCTTAACTTCAGGCAGATCAGTCACATCAATCATAACGGTATTCATGGAAACGCGGCCGACAACCGGTGCACGATGACCGTTAATCAGAACATAGGCTTTGTTTGACAGAGCAGTGCTGAAACCATCAGAGAAACCGACCGGCAGGTTAGCAAGGATAGAATCACGCTTCAGGATGTGAGTGTTGTCGTAGCTGACACCATTGCCTTTAGGGTATGGTTTAACAGAAGCAACGCGGGTTTTTACCTGAATCAGAGGTTTGAACTCCGGATGGCTGTCTTGCAAGATGCCGTACAATGCGCTGCCAACGCGAGCCATATCAAACTGGGCTTCAGGTAAGCTCAGTGATGCAAAAGAGCTGGATGCGTGCAGAGTGATTTCGTCTCTTTTCAGGTTTGCTTCTTTAATCAACCAGGCAGTTTGTTCGTTGAAGTTTTTGATACTTTCGCGGATCACATTCAGGTCAGTGAGAGCATGGTGGCTCATGATGCCAACCAATTTCAGGTTAGGCAACTTAGCAATTTGCAGTGCTTCCTGTTTGCCCTGTTCGGTTTTCATTTCCAGCCCATTACGGCTCATCAAACCGGTGTTCAGCGCTAAATGAACACGGATCTCTTTTCCATGTTTCTTAGCCACGGCATCAATAGCTTTAGCGCTTTCCAGATCGCCAACCATCTCTTCCATGTCATAGCTCAGCGTGCTTTCAATTTCATCTGCCATTGCTGCACGGACGCGTACCAGCTGGCCGGTAAAACCACTATCACGTACGATACGGGCTTCTTCATTACTGGTGATCCCAACACAAGGTACTCCGGTTTTAATGATTGACGGCATCAGCAGACCGAGACCATAACCATAAGCATCACCTTTCAGAATTGCACATATTTTGGTGTCTTTGTTCAGGGTTTCTTTCAGTGTTTGGATATTGTTTTCGAAAGTGGTGGTGTTGATTTCCACCCAGGCATTGTTGTTAACCGCAACACGTTCTGCCTGCGTATTATCTAAAGAAAGCACAGGTGCCGCCTGAGCTGCGCCCTGACATAAAGTCAATCCAAGAAAGATAGCTAATGTGGTCTTATTAAAACGCATGAAGTAAATCTCCAGTTTATGAACTGTACGTATAATTCTTTGTGTATAAAATCCCGTTAATGATAAGTTTTTTCCAAACCTATTTCATAGGGTTAAATTATTGATGAATAACATTTATTGTTACCTGATGACTATTTATAAATAGTCGGAATGTTCAGCTTATTTAATTAACAAAACTTCTCAATATCTCTTTGCTTATAAATTTATAATCAGAATATATGAAGGTTATTTTATCTTTTGTTGGTTTTAAATATGGCTTTTGTTTCTGTTATTACAGACTAGCAAGCAGTATTAAGAGAAAAATAAAGAGAGTCAGGTGTTATTAACTGAATGAGAAAGGAAGGAGAAAATAGAGAAAAGTGTGATAGAAGGTCTGTGCTACAAACAGGCAAAATCGTGTAAGTTTATTCTTCGTCAAAGCCGGAATTGAATAACGCCACAATCGCTGACAAAGCCTGTTGTTCATCAACTCCGGTTGCTTCAACTTCAATGTAGCTACCTTGTTCAGAATCGAGCATCAACATGGCTATGACGCTGTGGGCTTCGGCCTGAACATTGTTGCTGTTGCGCAGAATGACCTGAGACTGAAACTGCTGCACGAGATCGTGCAGCTTCATGGCAGGCCGCGCATGCATACCGAGTCGGTTTTTAATCTCAAGTCTCTGTTTGACTGTCATGGCCTGCTCTATATAAGGTTACTTACGTTTTTCCAGTGTACGGTGGCGTGACTGAACGTTCTTACCACGGGAACGGAAGTAATCAGCTAATTGTTCTGCTACGTAAACCGAACGATGTTTACCACCGGTACAGCCAATGGCAACTGTCAGGTAGCTGCGATTATTGGTTTCCAGCATGGGTAACCATAGCTCAAGATAGCTGCGGGTCTGGTAAATAAAGTTATGTACTTCGGTATGACGATCCAAAAACGCAGCAACCGGACGATCCAACCCAGTCATAGGGCGAAGTTTTGGATCCCAGTGTGGGTTTGGCAGGAAACGTACATCGAAAACATAATCTGCATCAATCGGAATACCGTGTTTGAAGCCAAAAGATTCAAACACCATTGTCAGTTCACGTTCACGTTTGCCCAGTAAACGTGTTCTGAGCATTTCAGCCAGCTCATGAACTGACATTTCAGAGGTATCAATGATCAGATCTGCCCGGGAACGCAGAGGTTCCAGTAAATCGCTCTCTTTGTCGATGGCACTTTCCAGTGACAGGTTTTTGCTTGAGAGTGGATGCAGGCGACGGGTATCACTGTAGCGACGGATCAGAGTGTTACGATCTGCGTCAAGAAACAGAAGTTGTGGTGAAAAGCTGTCCGGTAATTTTGTCAGTGCTTCTTCGAAAATTTCTGGGGATTCCGGCATATTGCGTACATCAATACTGACTGCCGCTGAAATATCACGTTCAGCCAGTGTATTAGCCAGCTCTGGAAGTAGTACTACCGGCAGGTTATCCACACAGTAGAACCCCATATCTTCCAGCGCACGCAGGGCTACGGACTTACCAGAACCAGAACGACCGCTGACTATCATCAGCACCATGAAATGACTCCCCTTTATTTTGCGGTTCATCAGAACCGCCGTCGTTTATACCCTCTGGGTATATTGCTTTTCAACAATCAATTGTAACTGTAATTGTAATTGTTATTTATTCAGTAATAATTTTGTATAGCTCTTCATCACTTTGTGCCGAACGCAGGCGACGACAGAAATTTTTATCTGAAAGACGCTTTGCGATCAAGGATAGTGAATGTAAATGTACCTGACACTGATTAGATGGAACCAATAAAGCAAACAGCAAGTCAACAGGCTGATTATCAATAGCATCAAACGTAATTGGTTGTTCCAGATGTAAGAATACACCCACAGCATTATCTGAACTCTCGGTCTCCAGTTTGCCGTGAGGAATGGCAATCCCGTTGCCAATACCGGTTGTTCCTACTTTCTCACGGGAAAGGATGGCTTCAAATACGGCACTCTCTGGTAAATTCAGCTGCTTTGATGCCAGCTCGCTGATAATCTCTAAGGCGCGCTTCTTACTCGAACAGGATATGTTATTACGCGTACATTCGGGTGAAAGCACTGAGCTTAGTGGTAAATCTGTTTCGTTGTTCATTTCTTTATTCGCTTAGGGCTTTAATACCGGATGCCTGAGTTCAGACATCCGGTACTGAGGCACTGTTATTACCATTAAGCCTTCAGGTGCATATAGCAGCCTGAAGGCCGTTAGTTGGTTACAAATAGAACAGTGAGAATCTTATGACAGCCCTGTTGTCTGAAAGCTATTAATGTTGTCTCAATTTACTTTTGTGTTTGGTCAATTGACGAGTCAGTTTATCAACAAGTGCATCAATTGCCGCATACATGTCTTCATGCTCTGAACTCGCATGCAACTCACCTCCATTGACATGCACCGTGGCTTCAGCGATTTTCTGCACTTTTTCCACCCGGAGGATGACCTGAATAAGGTTAATCTTATCGAAATATTGATCCAGTTTGCCGCATTTCGTATTCACAATGTTGCGTAGTGCATCAGTGATTTCAATATTGTGGCCTGTGATATTGAGTTGCATAGTGTTTTCCTTCTCTCTCCGTTGTCTTTCAGGCTGTCTCTTTGTTGGTGGTTAGCCGCCTCGATACAAACCTGAAATTCATAGGGTCTATGTTATTCAAACCAACTTTTTACGCTGGTTTGAAGGCGGGATGGATAACGACTCTCTATATTTTGCGACAGTTCGACGAGCTACCTGAATACCCTGTTCGGCAAGTAGGCTGGTCAGCTTACTGTCACTCAGTGGTTTGGCCGGGTTTTCTGCCGTGACCAATTTTTTCACCAGTGCCCGTATTGCTGTAGAAGAAGCTTCACCTCCGCTGTCAGTATTCACGTGACTGGAGAAAAAATATTTCAATTCAAAAATTCCCCGTGGACTATGCAAATATTTCTGGGTTGTCACACGGGAAATGGTGGATTCATGCATATCAACCTGATAGGCAATATCTGCCAGTACCAGTGGTTTCATGTACTCTGCGCCATGCTCAAAGAAATCCTGCTGCCATTCCACAATGCAGTTACTGACCTTTAATAACGTTTCATTGCGGCTCTCAAGACTTTTTATCAGCCACTTGGCTTCCTGTAGGTTATTGCGGATAAACAGGCTGTCACTCTCATTCTGAGATTGTTGCCCCAGTGCAGCATAGTGCTGATTAATGCACAAGCGGGGAATGCTATCTGTATTCAGCCTGACCTGCCAGCGTTCATTTTCTTTCTGGACGAGTACATCGGGGATCACGTATTCGGATTCACCGGTATTGACCATTAACCCGGGCCGTGGCTCCAGTGACTGTATGATAGCAATAGCTTCTTTCAGAGCACTCTCTTTTAATTTGCTCTGGCGCAATAAATTTCGGAAATCCCGGTTGCCCAGCAGTTCAAGATACTTGCTGGTAACCAGTCTGGCTTCGTTCAGGTAGGGAGTTTCTATCGGCAACAGTGAAAGTTGGATGAGTAGGCATTCACGTAAGTCACGTGCTGCAACTCCGATGGGATCAAAATGTTGTACCCGTTTGAGTACGGCTTCGATTTCTTCCGGTGTCAGTTCATCATTGCCGATGCTGATAAGGATATCCTCGACAGAGACGGTCAGGTAGCCTGTTTCGTCAATAGCATCAATGATTGATGTAGCTATGGCTGAATCTGTTTCAGTAAAAGGGGTCAGCGCAGCTTGCCACGTCAGATAGTCTTGTAGTGTCTGGGTGGTTTCCCCCTGATAGACGGGGAAATCATCCGCACTGTAATCACTTCGCGTTCCTGAAGATGTACCGGCGCTGTAAATTTCATCCCAGCTGGTATCGAGGGGTAATTCTTCAGGCATATTCTTTTGTTCAAGCGCTTCGAGGGTATCCATAACCGTTGTTTCGGTATCTGAATAATCCTGAGCATCAATTTCCTGAAGTGTGTCTTCCTGTTCAAGCAGGGGATTCGTTTCCAAAGCCAGTTGAATCTCCTGCTGAAGTTCGAGCGTAGAAAGTTGCAACAAACGGATTGCCTGCTGAAGTTGTGGCGTCATCGTCAATTGTTGACTGAGTTTGAGTTGCAAACTTTGCTTCATAACGTTTTCACTTCCTCCTGAACTGATCCTTTAGTACTCCTGAATGGATTGCCCTCGAACTGATATACACTTCGTCTTTCAAGTCGCCTCTTTGTTGGCTGCGCTCGCTCATCCCGGTCACCGTTTTTATCAACATACGGTTATCTATGCTCCCGGGAATTACTGAGAGGCTCCTGCCTCTCACCGGAGGCCAGCCTTTGGCTGGGCAAATTCGTTCCCGACGAATTTGTCATTCCCTTGCCGCCGCGACGCATCTTGAAATTCATTGTGTAGTTTCCCTGAACTCTGCCTGACAATGAGCCTTAAAGACGGAAGCCTTCACCCAGATAAACACGCTTAACCTGTTCATTGTTAAGGATGTCCTCTGGTGTGCCATGAGCAATCAGATGCCCCTGGCTGACAATATAAGCGCGCTCACAAACATCCAGCGTTTCACGGACATTATGGTCAGTAATCAGGACGCCCAGACCATAATCCCGCAGATGTTGAATGATCTTTTTAATATCAAGGACTGAGATTGGGTCAACACCCGCAAAAGGCTCATCCAACAGAATAAATTTAGGGTTTGCTGCCAGTGCCCGGGCGATTTCCACACGGCGGCGCTCACCACCGGACAATGACTGACCGAGGCTATTACGCAAATGGGAGATATGAAATTCTTCCATCAGCTCTTCAGCGCGTTCTTTACGCTGTTCCTGATTGATATCTTTGCGGATTTCAAGGACAGCCATTAAGTTATCGTATACGCTCAGCCGACGGAAGATAGAAGCTTCCTGAGGTAAGTAGCCGATGCCCCGGCGGGCACGTTCATGCAGAGGCAGCAGGCTGATATCTTCATGGTCAATGGTAATAGTACCCGCATCGCGGGGCACGATACCAACGACCATATAGAAAGTTGTGGTTTTACCTGCACCATTTGGCCCTAGCAGGCCCACAATTTCACCTGATTTGACTTTCAGGCTGACATCCTCAACAACCTTACGCCCTTTATAAGACTTTGCCAGATTGTCTGCGTTTAATATTGCCATACGTCGTTATTTACTCTTTTTATGAACTTCAGTGCTGTTAGTACCGGTATTGTTAACACCCGGGCCTTTTTCCTGTAACTGAGAAGGCAACAGGACGGTGGTAACATGCTTACCTTTATCACTAAAGGCTTCCATTTGCTGTGTTGGCACTAAATAGGTGATTTTATCGCCTTTGATATTGCTGTCGAGCTGTTCAAGATAAGCATTACCTGTCAGTGTGATCAGCTCATTATTCATCTCATAGCGCATCTTCGAAGCATGGCCTTTGATAGGTTTACCATCATCCTGCAATTGATAAAATGTTGCCGGGTTACCATAAGCTTCAATAACCGTTTTTTTGGAATCCCCGTCAGGGCGGGTGACAACAACCTTATCTGCATGGATATCAATCGAACCCTGCTTTACAATAACATTATCCGTAAATGTGGCAATGTTCCCCGTTAAATCCAGTGATTGTCTGGCTGAATCAATGGTAATGGGTTTTTGGGTATCATCTTTCAGTGCCAGTGCAGGCAAACTGACTGCAACCAGTGTACTGGCAATAAAGGTATTACGGATTAGGTTCTTCATGTGGAATCTCATATTGAGTGGTCACCTTTTCAATCAGTTCAGCAGTTTTATCTCGCAGGTTGCCGCGCATTTTCATCCCAACAGATCTCAGACCGACACCTTCTAATGTAATTTTATCGTCGGATGCCACATCCTGCGTCACAAGATTGACGGTCGCGTTTTCTGTTGTAATACGTTTCAGTTGTGATGCGTCATTCAGGCTATCTACCTGAACATCCCCATATAAGTAGAGCATATTATCATGGGTAAGTTTCGCTTTATTGGCACGTACTGTCCATGTTGCCGGTGGTGGTGTGGATTTACTGTTAGCATCAAACGTTGTTAATACTGGCTTGGTAAACCAAGTCAGCTTTGTTTCCGTATAATTCTTAACATCATCGGCCTCTAGTTTGTAAACCAGTTTACCTTCTGGATCATAAACAAATGTAGTGGCTTCTTTTGTTTGATAAGTCGGGTAACCCTCATCCAAAACGGGTGAGGAGGCGTCTTCATTTGAATTGGATAAATTCCAGCCAATCAATGCAAGCACAATTAAAGTCAGTATTGCGATCAGCCAGGATTGAGTTCTGCTCATTCTTTTT
This sequence comes from Xenorhabdus sp. PB30.3, assembly GCF_963895965.1. NCBI lineage: Bacteria > Pseudomonadati > Pseudomonadota > Gammaproteobacteria > Enterobacterales > Morganellaceae > Xenorhabdus > Xenorhabdus sp. PB30.3. Next base: position 49,273 of record NZ_CAWQMW010000122.1, read on the forward strand.
TCAGTTCATGTGTTATATGGATAAACCTTTGGCATCTTCCAGCTTGTTCTGAGCAAAAAGCACCAAATCACAAAGTTCTCTGACTGCACCGCGACCACCGGCAATCCGAGTGACATAATCTGCTTTGGGCAGCAGTAGCGGGTGGGCATCTGCTACGGCAACAGATAAGCCGACTTTTGCCATTACAGGCCAATCGATAAGGTCATCGCCGATATAGGCAACCTGTTCAGGCTGTAGCGCTAGTTTATCCAACAGTTCCTGATACGCCAAAACCTTATCGTTCTGACCTTGGTAAAGATGTGTAATACCAAGAGTTTTTGCACGATCTTCCAGCAATTTGGCCTGACGACCGGTAATAATGGCAACTTCAAGGCCAGAAGTGATTAAACAACGGATGCCGTAACCATCACGCACATTAAAGGCTTTCAGTTCTTCACCCTGATTGCCCATATATATCAGGCCATCTGACATCACACCATCAACATCACAGATTAACAGACGAATTTTACGGGCTTTTTCGATAATGTTTACATTAACTGGGCCATAACAGGTATCCAGATAGGTATTTTGATTCATTCAGGAATTTCTCTATTCATAATTTGCAACAGGCCTCGGTTGCAGGCCTGTTTACTACATCTTTGCTGATACTGTTTATCAGTATTGCTTACGGGTACAACCCTATTCGCATCACCATCCTATCAGATTTACATGGCGGCTTTTTATACCACTCCTGCCTGTAATAGATCGTGCATATGTAATACGCCGAGCAATGTGTCACCTTCAGTGACCAGCAGGGAAGTGATATGGCGTGATTGCATCAGATTCAGGGCATCAACTGCCAGAGTATTCGGTTTGATACGGATCCCGCCGGTGGTCATAACGTCAGAAATTTTGGCATTATTCAAATCAATCCCCATATCAAACACGCGGCGTAGATCCCCGTCAGTGAAAATACCGTCGATCTGCATATCATCACCACAGATAACCGTCATGCCCAGTTTTTTTCGGGTAATTTCTATCAGGCCTTCACGAAGGGTGGCTGTGCGGGGAACGCGCGGAATATCATCGCCTGTTGTCATTAATTCGCTGGTCAGCAGCAACAGTTTACGCCCAAGTGCCCCGCCGGGGTGAGAAAGAGCGAAATCTTCGGTGGTAAAGCCACGGGCTTCCAGCAGGGCAAGAGCCAGTGCATCTCCCATAACAAGCGTCGCTGTTGTGCTGGTGGTGGGAGCTAACCCAAGAGGACAGGCTTCCTGTGGTGTTTTAATGCACAGGTGGACATCCGCGGCTTTGCCCATGTTACTGTGACAGTTATTTGTCATACAAATGAGAGCGACTTTCTGCCGCTTAAGTACCGGAATAAGTGCGAGGATTTCGTTCGATTCGCCGGAGTTGGAGATAGCCAGTACGATATCTTTTGGCGTTACCATACCAAGATCACCATGACTGGCTTCGCCGGGATGGACAAAGAATGAAGGCGTTCCGGTACTGGCAAATGTGGCTGCGATTTTCCGCCCGATATGGCCGGATTTCCCCATTCCCATAACAATGACTTTACCTTCACATCCAAACATAAGCTCGCAGGCTTTGCTGAAATCGTCATTGATGTATTGCTCTAATTCCGCCAATCCTTCGAGTTCGATATGTAATACTCTTTTACCTGCTTGCTGAAAATCGATCTTAGGCATTTCTACTCCCACTTATTCCCATTACAACCGGTAATTACTCAGAACATTGATCACCAGACATTGATCATCAAATCGTGATTATCAAACATCAGTTACCATACATTAGTCACCGGATATTAATCACCAGGCATCACAAAAAGTGCAACAAAATATGCAATAAAGCAGCTAAGTAATAGTGCACCACTCAGCCGGTTAAACCGATGTTTTCTTCTCACACAGAATATCGTGAATAGTACACTCGCCGCCATCATGATCCAAAAATCCCGGGAAAAGGCGTAGGATGAAATAACGCTGGGTGAAAATAGGCCGGAAACACCTAACACAAGGGTCATGTTGAAAACATTAGAACCAATAATATTTCCCATGGCCATATCATTTTCACCTTTAATGGCTGCGGCAATAGAGGTGGCGAGCTCTGGCAGGCTTGTTCCCACCGCCAGAATAGTTAACCCAATCACCAAGTCGCTGATACCGTAAATCCGTGCAATGACGGTGGCATTATCAATGACCATTCGGGTGGATATCGGCAGGAGTAGCAGCCCTAATACAACCCAAAGCAGCGCGATACCGTTATTACCTTCGTCGGGTAATTCTGCATCTCTCTCCTGTGTATAGCTGTCAATATCATCAGATTGGGTACTGACTGTCATTTTTATCATTATTGATATAAAAAACAGGGCAGTCAGTAATAAAAAAATCCCATCCAGACGGCTCAGGTAGTTATCAGACAGCAGATAACCTACAAAGGCCATAATCAGCAACATTAGTGGTAATTCCCGCCGCAGGATCTCTGATTGCACTTTTATTGGGCGTATCAGTGCCACTGCGCCGGTAATCAGTAGCAGATTGGTAATATTGGAGCCGAGTACATTACCTACGGCCATGTTGGGTAACCCGTTCAGACTCGCGTTTACAGAAACCATCAGCTCAGGCAAAGAAGTGCCGATGCCCATAATCACCAGACCAATAATAAAAGGAGGGACTTTTAATGTGCGGGCAAATACCGCAGCACCATATACTAATCTATCAGAACCATACACCAGTAAAATCAACCCGGTAATGAGCAGTAAAATAGTCAGAAACATGTTGTGTTCCTTAGAGAAAATTCATGTGAGCACAATGCCAGTGTTGGTTGATTTCTGGACAAAAATATTTATTTAGCCAGATTTATATATTCTGAAGGCCGAAAGTTAAAAAGTAAAATTTGCTATCACTTTGCTAACGCAAATTGGAAAATTTTTTTGTAGTATGCATTACTAATTATTTAGAAACAGCAAGAAATTCGTTTATTAACGATTAAGGGCTATCAATAATGAGTCAACTAACAGCAAATCTTATTGAGATCTGCGGCATGTCTTTTACCCGTGGTCAGCGCCCGATCTTTTCCGATATCAATCTAACGGTTCCAAAAGGGAAAATAACAGCCATTATGGGGCCTTCCGGTATTGGAAAAACGACTCTGCTGCGTCTTATGGGCGGGCAAATCCGCCCTGAGCGCGGTGAGATTTGGTTTGATGGCGATAATATTCCGGCATTGTCCCGCCAGCGCCTTTATGAAGTTCGTAAGAAGATGAGTATGTTATTTCAATCGGGCGCATTATTTACGGATTTGAATGTGTTCGACAATGTCGCTTTTCCCTTACGTGAGCATACTAAACTCCCCGAAGAATTAATTTACACTACAGTGATGATGAAGCTGGAAGCGGTAGGATTACGTGGTGCGGCAAAACTGATGCCATCTGAGCTATCGGGAGGAATGGCAAGGCGGGCTGCACTGGCGCGGGCGATTGCACTTGATCCTGATTTAATCATGTTTGATGAGCCATTTGTCGGTCAGGATCCTATTACTATGGGAGTGTTGGTTAAATTGATCGATGAACTTAACCATGCGCTCGGTGTTACCTGTGTTGTGGTTTCCCACGATGTTCCTGAAGTACTGAGTATTGCTGATTATGCCTATATTGTGGCTGAGCAGAAAGTGATTGCAGAAGGGACGCCTGAACAATTGAAAATGAATCAGGATCAGCGGGTACGTCAGTTCCTTGATGGTATTGCTGACGGGCCGGTACCTTTTCGTTTCCCTGCGGGGGATTATAAAACCGAGTTATTAACTAACAGAAATCGTTATTAGGATACTTGAATGTTGATGTTAACACGGGCGCTGGCAACATTTGGCAGGCGTGCGATTGAAGTTGTGGCTTCTTTCGGTCGGGCCGGTTTTATGTTATTCAGCGCGATTATTGGTAAGCCTGAGCCTGCAAAGCAGTGGCTGTTATTGCGCCAGCAGCTTTACAGTGTAGGCGTTCAGTCACTACTGATTATTGTAGTTTCCGGTTTGTTTATCGGTATGGTTCTGGCTTTGCAGGGCTATCTGGTGCTGAGGACTTTCAGTGCTGAAGGTAGTCTTGGCATGATGGTGGCGTTATCGTTGCTGCGGGAACTGGGGCCGGTCGTGACCGCACTGTTATTCGCCGGTCGTGCGGGTTCAGCCCTGACGGCAGAGATCGGCCTGATGAAAGCGACAGAGCAAATTTCCAGTCTGGAGATGATGGCAGTAGACCCGTTGCGTAGGGTAGTTGCCCCGCGTTTTTGGGCTGGTTTTATCAGTATGCCTTTACTGTCATTGATCTTTGTAGCTGTAGGTATTCTGGGCGGTGCGATGGTCGGAGTCGACTGGAAAGGGATTGATGGTGGTTTTTTCTGGTCTTCCATGCAATCAGCGGTGGAATTGCAGAAAGACATACTTAACTGTTTTATTAAGAGCTTAGTTTTTGCCATCGCGGTGACATGGATCGCGCTGTTTAATGGGTATGATGCTATCCCGACATCAGAAGGGATCAGCAGGGCAACGACGCGTACAGTGGTTCATGCATCGTTGGCAGTATTGGGTTTGGATTTTGTGCTGACAGCACTGATGTTTGGGAACTAATTCGATGCAAAGCAAGAAAAATGAAATTTGGGTTGGAAGTTTTATCTTAATTGCACTGGCCGCAGTCATTTTCTTATGCCTGAAGGTCGCTAATGTCCGATCTTTTGGCAGTCAGACCACTTATCATGTCATCGCAGCATTTGACAATATAGGTGGGTTAAAAGAGCGTTCTCCTGTCAAAGTAGGAGGGGTGGTCATTGGTCGGGTAGGGAAAATCTGGCTCGATAAGAAAACGTATACTCCGCAGGTTGAACTGGATATTTTCTCGCAGTACGACAATATTCCAAGTTCCAGTTCGCTGTCTATCCGGACTTCAGGTCTGTTGGGTGAACAATATGTTGCGTTGAATGTTGGGTTTGATGATGCTGATTTGGGGATCACCATGCTGAAAGATGGAGATCGCATTGAGGACACCAAACCTGCAATGGTTCTTGAAGATTTAATTGGTCAGTTCCTGTACAAAAGCGGAAGTGGTGATCAGCAAAAATCATCTGAGGCTCCAGCACAGGTACATTAACCAGCAATCCACTGCTTAGGAGAAATAGCAATTATGTTTAAGCGATTACTTATGGCTGCCTTATTGGTAGTTGCACCACTTGCCAACGCGGTTGATCAGACTAATCCGTATGCTTTGATGAAAGTCGCGGCAGAAAAAACTTTCTCACGTCTGAAGGGTGAACAATCGCAGATTCGTGCTAATCCGGAAATGTTGCCTCAGATCGTGCGTCAGGAGCTATTGCCTTATGTTCAGGTAAAATATGCAGGTGCGCTGGTTCTGGGGCCTTATTACAAACAGGCGACGCCAGAGCAGCGTGATGCTTATTTTAAAGCATTTGAGGATTATCTGGCGCAGGCTTATGGTCAGGCTCTGGCAATGTATCACGGGCAGAATTATCAGATTGCCCCGGAGCAGCCATTGGGAGATAAGAATATCGTCGCTATTCGTGTCACCATTACCGATCCGAATGGTCAGCCTCCTGTCCGTCTGGATTTTCAGTGGCGTAAAAACAGTAAAACCGGATATTGGCAGGCTTACGACATGATAGCTGAAGGTGTGAGCATGATTACGACCAAGCAGAATGAGTGGTCGGAAATCCTGCGCCAGAAAGGTATTGATGGTTTGACAGAGCAGCTGAAAATCAGTGCACAGGCTCCAATCACTTTAGAAAAGAAAAAGTGATATGGAAAACGGTGAAATGAAAAACCGGGGGATGGATAAAGCCTCTGACAAAACACCGCTTAGCTGGCAACAGACAGGAAGCACCCTGTTTCTGAAAGGTACGCTGGATCGCGATAGCCTGCTGCCTTTTTGGCAGCAAAAGGACAGCTTATTGGCTCACATTGAAAACATTGATGTTTCAGGGCTTGAGCATGTGGACTCGACGGGAATGGCCTTATTTGTCCGCATAAAAGGCGACTGGCAGCAGCGTGGTAAGGTGCTGACATTTTCTGGCATAGGGGAGCGATTGAACACACTGATTGCGCTCTATAGTCTACAAAGTCTCTTTGCTGATAATTCGCTTGAGAAAGGAAATTCGCCAGAATAAATATAATGCCTTCATTCTAGACCTAACAGATTTCAGGGTGTTGTTGATAACTCTGTTACCTGAAAGGTGGATATAATTATCGCCCTTATGAGTCATTGTCTTATAAGGGCGTTTTTCTTGGTTTAAGAGTCGTCTGGATTCCATTACGATAGGCATCTACTATTATTTTTTAACGACGAATGTGAGCAAGATATGGATACTAATGAGATTAAACAGGTACTGATGGAAAAATTGGTACTTGATGAAGTTATTGTTAGCGGCGACGGCAGCCATTTTCAGGTAATTGCTGTAGGTGAAATTTTTGGTGAGCTGAGCCGGGTAAAACAACAACAAACAGTTTATGCACCTCTGATGGAATATATTGCTGATAATCGTATCCACGCCCTGTCAATTAAGACCTACACACCAGCGCAATGGCAACGTGACCGCAAGCTCCAGGGTTTCTGAGGTTGTTTGCTTCGCCGCGAACAGCGCACTTTGAATTAAATAAGAGAATTATGACAGATGGATAAATTTCAAGTGAAAGGGCCGACCTGCTTGTCAGGCGAGGTCACTATTTCCGGGGCAAAAAATGCCGCATTACCAATCCTGTTCGCAGCGTTGCTGGCGGAAGAGCCAGTTGAATTACAAAATGTTCCTGAATTAAAAGACATTGATACCACAATCAAGCTATTGAATCGTCTGGGAACGAAAGTGGAACGCAAGAATGGTTCCGTCTTTGTTGATGCCAGCGCTGTTAATGAATACTGTGCTCCTTATGAACTGGTCAAAACCATGCGTGCTTCTATCTGGGCACTGGGGCCATTAGTCGCCCGTTTTGGTCAGGGACAGGTTTCTTTACCCGGCGGCTGTGCCATTGGTGCCCGTCCAGTTGATCTCCATATTACCGGGCTGGAACAACTTGGTGCAAAAATAGTGTTGGATGAGGGCTATGTTAAGGCATCCGTAGATGGTCGTTTAAAAGGTGCCAGTATCGTCATGGATAAAGTCAGTGTCGGTGCAACGGTCACTATCATGGCGGCTGCAACACTGGCGGAAGGCAAAACCATTATTGAGAATGCAGCCCGCGAGCCTGAAATCGAAGATACAGCTAACTTCCTGAATACGTTGGGTGCAAAAATTACGGGTGCAGGAACAGATCGCATCGTGATTGAAGGTGTAGAGCGTTTGGGCGGTGGTGTTTATCGTGTCTTGCCTGACCGTATTGAAACCGGCACTTTCCTTATTGCAGCGGCTGTTTCACGCGGGAAGATTGTCTGCCGTCAGGCCAAGCCTGATACACTGGATGCCGTGCTGGCTAAATTACGTGAAGCGGGTGCAGATATTCAGGTAGGCGATGACTGGATTAGCCTTGATATGCATGGCAAGCGGCCAAAAGCGGTAACATTCCGTACAGCACCGCATCCGGGTTTTCCTACAGATATGCAGGCACAGTTCAGCTTACTGAATATTGTTGCTGAAGGTGCGGGCATGATCACCGAAACTATTTTTGAAAACCGTTTTATGCATATTCCTGAATTGATTCGAATGGGGGCACACGCAGAGATTGAAAGTAACTCTGTACTCTGCCACGGCGTTGAGAAATTATCAGGTGCTCAGGTCATGGCAACAGATCTGCGTGCTTCCGCGAGTCTGGTAATTGCTGGCTGCATTGCCGAAGGAACAACAACCGTCGATCGCATTTATCATATTGATCGGGGCTATGAGCATATCGAAGATAAGCTGCGTGGTCTGGGAGCCAATATCGAACGTATTAAGTAAATATATCTTTCGTCTTACAATTTAGCGGTACTCATTCCCCCCGGTCACATAGCTATAAATATAGTGTTATCTATGTTTCCGGGGATTTATCTTCGTGCGCTGTAGCGCTCCTTTTAAAAATCCATTCCTTCTTTGACTTCCATTTCCTAATTGATTTCAGTATTCATCAAATTCTTCAATCATAACGTTGAAGGTAAGCGTTTGACCATCACGTAAGACTGTAACAGGAACGACTTTTCCGGGCCGGATTTCTGCAACCTGATCCATTATTTCGGCAGGTGAGAGTGCCGGTTTGTGATTAAGGCTGATGATAATATCGCCCACTTGTATTCCGGCTTTTTTGGCTGGGCTTCCCGGTAAAAGCTGAAAAACCCGCACTCCCTGAATCTGATGGATTTGGGTATCTGACGAGCGGATATTCGGTAGCTCTTTTGTTGAAATGCCGATATATCCTCTGATAACCCGACCATCACGGATCAGTTTCTGCATAATTTTTGTTGCCAGCGCTGTGGGAATGGCAAATCCCAGTCCTTCAGGCGTAGAGCCAAATTCAGATTTATCAAACGACAGTGTATTAATGCCGACCAGTTCGCCTAATGTATTAACCAGTGCTCCGCCGGAGCTGCCCTGATTGATTGAAGCATCTGTTTGCAGGAAATTCTGGCGTCGTGTCGGACTCAGCCCGACACGTCCGGTCGCACTGATAATACCTTGAGTAATTGTTTGCCCTAAGTTATAAGGATTGCCGATTGCCAGCACGATATCCCCGACATGAGGCGCCCTTTTGAGATTAATAGGGATAACCGGCAGATTTTCAGCCTTTATTTTGAGTACTGCCAAATCTGTCGGGCCATCAGAACCGACCAGTAAAGCTTCGTAGAAACGCCCGTCCTGCAACGCAACAATAATAGAGCCTACTTTGTTGATAACATGCTTATTGGTGAGTATATAGCCCTGTTCACTCATTATGACGCCGGAACCCAATGGAAGCAGTTCCCGTGGTTCATGGGAGAAACTTCCTATACTGGTGCTATATATATTCACAACCGCAGGTGCTGCCCGACGAACACCCTGACTGTAACTGGATGGTTTTTCTGTGTTATCGCTGTACAGGAGATTATTTAACTTATTGGGACGTAGTGAGGGTATGGCAACCAGTAAAATTGCTGCAATAAGTAATCCCGCCAATATGGAGCGCAGTAATTTAATCAACATAACATTGTTCAGTAATCAATAAGTTAAAAAAGCATAGCACAGAAGCAAGCAGACACAGCCTGTGCTGTGTCTGCTTAATGTACTGCAATCAGAAAAATAATGGCATACCGATTAATTGTTCAATAACAGGTAAATATTGTCACCACCACGCAGGATATTCAGCGCAATAACGGATGGTTTTCCTTCAAGTACCTTTTGTAGCTCATTGATATTCTTAACCCGAACATTATTCGCCCCGATGATCAAATCATTCTTCTGCAAACCGACCATTGCGGCTGGAGAATTTTTGGCGACGCCGTCAACTTTCACGCCGGGAGTATTGTTCACAATGCCAGTACTGAGATTCGCACCCTGTAGCGCAATGCTTAATTTTTCAGCTTTGGTAGATGGAGATTCGCTATTTTCCAGAACAACAGACACCTCCATAGGCTTGCCTTTACGCAACAGACCTACTTTGATTTCTTTGCCCGGTGCAGTCGTACCAATTTTTGCTCTTAACTCAGCAAAGCTATTAATTTTCTTACCATCAATGGAGGTCAGTACATCTCCGGGTTTAATACCAGCCTTTGCCGCAGCAGATTTAGGAACTACTTCACTGACAAAAGCACCCTGTTGAGCATCAACATTCAGTGCTTTGGCGATATCCGCTGACATTTCAGTACCCTTGATACCAAGCAGGCCGCGTTTTACTTCGCCGTGAGCTATTAACTGGTCTGCCAGATTTCTGGCCATGTTACTTGGGATCGCAAAACCAATACCCACGTTGCCGCCACTAGGTGCAACAATCGCGGTATTAATACCGATCAACTCCCCTTTGAGGTTGATCAGGGCACCACCAGAGTTACCCCGGTTAATTGAGGCATCTGTCTGGATAAAGTTTTCCAGACCTTCCAGATTCAGGCCGCTACGGCCAAGGGCCGAAATGATCCCTGAAGTCACTGTTTGCCCCAGCCCGAATGGGTTACCGATAGCAACAGCATAATCACCGACGCGAAGCTGATCGGAATTAGCAAATTTAATTGCTGTCAGGTTCTTGGCATCTTTAAGCTGCAAAAGTGCGATATCAGTCTGCGGATCACGCCCGATGAGTTTAGCGGAGTATTCACGCCCGTCATTGAGCTGGACTTTAATTTTATCCGCGTTATTGATGACGTGATTGTTAGTCAGTACATATCCTTTATCGGCATTAATAATGACACCAGAACCTAACCCCTGAAATGGGCGGCTTCTTTGTTGTTCCACTGGTGGAAAACCCGGCCCAAAGAAGAACTGGAAATCTTCTGGCAGCTGGAGTTGTTGGGTTTGAACTTCAGTGCCGGCAACATGAACGGTGACAACGGAAGGAAGGACTTTTTCTAACATTGGAGCAAGGCTCGGTAATTCCTGAGAGGCCATAGCAGCGGGTAAAGCCGCATTACTTACCATTGGTACCGAAGCTAAAGATAAACCAATACTGATCGCTAATGCGCTGAGCAATGTGTTTTTACTTTTCATTGAATGCGTTCTCTTACTTACCTAAGCCAGAAAAGGAAAATAGTACTTAAAGCCCTGAACCCACAAAGGAATTTCGTTTTTCTGAGAAACTACACTCATCGGAACAGGTTTCAAGCATAATTGTTTCGTTGCAGTTATGACTACCAAGTATTCAGCAAAGTTCACTAATAATGTCGTTTTGTCGAATGTTTTTACAGGGATTTACCTGAAAAAACATTTAAATACAGTGGGATAAACAATATTGCCGTGGGCATAAATTATGGCCACGGCGAGAATAATTACTGTTTTTGTTCCTGAACGGGACGCAATAGCCCGGATGAACCTTCAGAATAGTCCCGTGGAGGTACATCTGTGACAATCTGGTTGGTATCGTTCTTAGATTCGTTAAGACGATAATTAAAGGGATTTTCCTGCATTGGCATATCTGGCATTAATTCATTGGAACTTTTAGCCATATGTTGATACAGCTGGCGATAATCCCGGGCCATATTATCCAGCAACTCAGCGCTGCGGGCAAAATGGCTGACCAGCTCTTTGCGATATTCTTCAAGCTCTGCCCGGTTTTTCTCCAGCTCAGCCTGTGCCGCATTTTGCTGGCGCAGTTTTCGGCTGCCAAAGCGGACAGCCAATGCTCCGATGATAAAACCAACAATTAATCCTATCAGTGCGTATTCCCAAGTCATGGCAACTCCTTTCTTAACATCATAGCTACCACTATAACCGCTAATTCAGTCAGAGTGGAATATTGATTATTATTTAATTAATTTATATATCACCCGAGGTGTTAATTTTATACAAATTTGTCATGATAGGCTGTGAGTTAGACCCAATGTATATACTCAATTGAAATCTATTAAGTATATATGGTGGGGATAAAAATTTTTAAGGATTACTATATTAATGTCACCGATTACACCTTCGTCTCTTTACCAGACTGCACTGTCTGAAGGGCAGTATCAACCTGATGAAGTGCAGCGTAATACTGTCGCCCGTCTGGATATGATTTACCATGAGCTTGTACAGAACTTAGCCAAAAATGCGGCGCATTCAGATGGCTCAGGCGGATTAAAAAGTCTGTGGAATAAACTATTAGGGCGTTCATTAAAGGACAATATCCGTCCCGTGCAGGGACTGTATATGTGGGGTGGTGTAGGGCGGGGAAAAACATGGCTTATGGATATGTTTTTCCAGAGTTTACCGACTGAAAGGAAGCTACGCCTGCATTTCCACCGTTTTATGCTGCGGGTACACGAAGAATTAACTGAATTGCAGGGGCATGAAAATCCACTGGAGATTGTGGCTGATGGTTTCAAGGCACAGACTGATATCCTCTGCTTTGATGAATTTTTTGTTTCTGATATTACGGATGCCATGATCCTCGGCACGTTACTGGAGGCACTGTTCAGGCGCGGAATCGCTTTAGTGGCGACATCAAATATTCCACCGGATCAACTCTACCGTAATGGCTTGCAGCGAGCCCGCTTCCTGCCTGCTATTGAACAGATCAAAAAATATTGTGATGTCATGAATGTGGATGCGGGTATCGATTACAGGCTAAGAACGCTGACTCAGGCTCATATTTATCTGACACCGTTATCGGCAGAGAGCCGACAGGAGATGCATCAGGTTTTCCTGCGTCTGGCCGGTCGTGAAGGGGAGCCTACTCCGGTACTGGAAATTAATCATCGTGATATGCCGGCGATAAACAGTGTTGATGGTGTGCTGGCAATTGACTTTAAAACGTTGTGTGAAGATCCCCGTAGCCAGCGGGACTATATTGCGTTGTCTAAGATTTATCATACCGTTTTGCTGCATGATGTGCCGATCATGACCAAACTGGATGAAAGCGCTGGACGACGGTTTATTGCACTGGTTGATGAATTCTATGAGCGTCATGTGAAATTCATCATCAATGCCGAAGCCCCGATGGAAGGGATTTATCAGGGAGAATTGCTCCGTTTTGAGTATCAGCGTTGCTTGTCCCGTTTACAGGAGATGCAGAGTGAAGAATATTTACAGCGCCCGCATTTACCCTGATATCGATATCCTTCGTCTTTCAAGTTGCCTCTTTGTTGGCTGCGCTCGCTCACCCCAGTCACATAGTTATCTATGCTCCCGGGGATGAACTCCCTTGCCGCCGCGATGCAACTCGAAATCCATTGGATACATACCCTTCGTCTTTCGATCTGCCTCTTTGTTGGTTGTCAGGTAGACAGCATAGAGTCAACAGATTAGATAATTATTGAATTTGGGGTCGATTTTTTATAACGACTTCTCTATAATCTTGCGACCCCACGTTACAGCAAGATTTTTTATTTCCCAAAAAACTTGCATTAGTGCCGGCATAGGCTATTCGAAGGGGTAGGTTTGCTGGACATGAGTCGTGTGAACCTCAACAAAGTTTCTGAACCTCGAGTGTTCACCAACGTGTAACTTATAATTGGGTAAGCTTTAATGAAAACTTTTACAGCTAAACCAGAAACCGTAAAACGCGACTGGTATGTTGTTGACGCAGATGGCAAAACTCTTGGCCGTCTTGCAACTGAAATAGCTCGCCGCCTGCGCGGCAAGCACAAGGCGGAATATACTCCGCACGTTGATACTGGTGATTACATCATTATTGTTAACGCAGAGAAAGTTGCTGTAACTGGCAACAAACGTGCTGACAAAATTTATTATCACCACACTGGCCACATCGGTGGTATCAAGCAAGCGACCTTTGAAGAGATGATTGCCCGCCGTCCTGAGCGTGTCATTGAAATCGCGGTTAAAGGCATGCTGCCAAAAGGGCCTCTGGGTCGTGCAATGTACCGTAAAATGAAAGTTTACGCGGGCAGCGAGCACAACCACGCGGCACAGCAACCACAAGTTCTGGACATTTAATCGGGATTATAGGCAATGGCTGAAAATCAATACTACGGCACTGGTCGCCGCAAAAGCTCATCCGCTCGTGTCTTCATTAAGCCAGGTAGCGGTAACATCGTAATCAACCAACGCAGCCTCGAAGTTTACTTCGGTCGTGAAACTGCGCGCATGGTTGTTCGTCAGCCACTTGAGCTGGTTGACATGCTGGGCAAACTGGATCTGTACATCACTGTTAAAGGTGGTGGTATCTCTGGTCAGGCAGGCGCAATCCGTCACGGTATCACCCGTGCACTGATGGCTTATGACGAGACTCTGCGTTCTGATCTTCGCAAAGCTGGCTTCGTTACTCGCGATGCTCGTGAAGTTGAACGTAAAAAAGTGGGTCTGCGCAAAGCACGTCGTCGTCCACAGTTCTCCAAGCGTTAATTTTTTGTCACTACGGTGGCATTGGATTAATGTTGAAACCCGCCATGTTTATGGCGGGTTTTTTATTGCGGAGTTTTATTTCCTTAGTGAATACGCTTTTTTTGCAGAAAAAAAGAGCATATTGCAGAGATAATTCCCTGAACTCCGATATATCATCATTAATTCTCAATCTACTTCCCCACAAAATGTTCAAAATCTGGTAGACTAGTGACAATTTTTTGCCTTATCCATGCGTTTGCCTGACTTGTCTTAATAATCCTCGGATAATAAGTGCGAAACCGGATGAGAATATGAGCGAGAATAGCCATTGTTCATTGAAGGGCTGTTCGTTCCTTTTTTTAGATAAACTTGGAGGTTTTCATGGCTGTCGCTGCCAACAAACGTTCGGTAATGACTCTGTTTTCCGGCCCGACCGACATTTTTAGCCATCAAGTGCGAATTGTACTGGCGGAAAAAGGGGTCAGCGTTGAGATAGAACACGTTGAAGCAGGCAATTTGCCTCAGGATCTGATTGATCTGAACCCTTATCAAACGGTTCCTACCCTCGTAGATCGTGAGCTGACTCTTTATGATTCTCGCATCATAATGGAATATCTGGATGAGCGTTTCCCGCATCCACCGCTCATGCCTGTATACCCTGTTGCACGTGGCTCCAGTCGTCTGATGATGCACCGAATTGAAAAAGACTGGTATTCCCTGATGTATAAAATTCAGGAAGGAAGTGCTCAGGAAGCCAATGCTGCGCGGAAACGCCTTGCTGAAGAATTGCTGGCAATCGCACCGATTTTCAGAGAAATGCCTTTCTTTATGAGTGATGAGTTCAGTCTGGTTGACTGCTATCTTTCTCCGTTGTTATGGCGTTTGCCTGTGCTGGGCGTTGAGCTGTCTGGCCCGGGAGCCAAAGATCTTCAGGTTTATATGCAGCGTGTATTTGAGCGTGACGCATTTCTGGCTTCATTGACAGAAGCAGAGCGTGAAATACGTTTACAGTCACGGGGTTAATGTATGGATATGACTCAAATGTCTCCCCGCCGCCCTTATTTACTGCGGGCACACTATGAGTGGCTGCTGGATAATGATTTGACTCCGCATATCGTTGTGGATGTGACTCAATATGGTGTCAACGTCCCGATGGAATATGCGCAGAATGGGCAGATAATCCTGAATATTGCTCCACGGGCGGTTGGTAATCTGGAATTGGCTGATGACGAAGTTCGTTTTAATGCCCGTTTTGGTGGTGTCGCGCGTCAGGTATCTGTTCCTATGTCTGCTGTCATTGCGGTTTATGCCCGTGAAAACGGTGCAGGGATGATGTTTGAGCCAGAAATCGCCTATGAAACAGACTCCGAGTTGGAGATTTCAGAGTCTCCGGTAGCCGATAATCTGGTATTGATTCGTGATATGAAAACATCTCATGATGATAACCCGCCGGATGATGAGCCACCTCAGCCTCCAAAAGGTCGTCCGACGTTACGTGTTGTAAAATAAAGCGTTATAAACGTAATACGAAAAAATAGAGGAGAAATTATCTCCTCTATTTTTTATAAAAATGCAACATAAGACTTATTTAACGCGAACTGACACAATTCTATATTTTCTTCATCTTTTCTGCTTGCTGATGTTTTGGCTTTCTTTAAACTTACAGTTACATCCCGAACAAATTTTTCTTTGCTTTGTGTTCCTATTAGTGTTGATGGGATATTGCAGATGTTATTGATTGACGATGGCTGGTATTTATCTGCCATCGCTAAAACTTCAATCGGATTATTAATTAGAGCAAAGGATAATGAATTAAAGATCTGGTTGGAAAAATCGTGGTGGATGTTAGGAACTAATTGAAAAGCGACTTCTAACCACTCAGTCTCTCCGGTAGTAATAAAGTCAGCTATTTCTTCTCTTTTTCTTCTCTCACCTATCTCAGCAACAACAGAATTTACACCCCTCTCCTTCACCTGTTGAATAATTTCTTTTGGTGTAGATAAACCGGCGACAGAAGGTGAACTAATCAAGAATATGAAAGAGAGCAGGGATATTTTAGTTAGTAAACGCATTTATCTCTCCCAATTATTATATCCATATTTTTCAATTTACGGCTTTGCTTGCTGCACGTTGAAATCCACAGGGTATATCATGTAATGAATTTTTAATTGGTTATTATTTAATGTTGTTATATGCATTTTACTTAAAAGTGGGAGGGTCAAATCTGTAATTTACGTATGAAATATTATCTTAATTCACTCATACCCTATTTTCTGAAATATCTCTTTAAGAAAAATTTTTATATGTTGAATTGGAAATTAGCTTTTAAAGAAGTGAGAAATTATTTGAAGTGATTTCTTTTTCTAAAACAGTAAGAATGATCAGGATTGAAACTAAACTCAGCTTCAATCACTCTTATGCGGCGGGGATAGAAAAATGGACTAACCAGTTAGAAGTATATTAAAAATATCTTGGATATACTTGGTTCAACTTCAAAATACACCTTTCTATATTTTCTTTATCTTCTCTTTTTGCGGATTTTTCAGCGTTCTTTAAACTTGCAACTATGCCTTTGATAAGTTTATGCTTGTTTTTCTCTGCTATAACTGCCAATGAAAGATCACAGATGCTATTTGTTAAGTTAGGTCTGTGTTTGTTGGCCTGAGCTAAGACTCCAGCTGGATTGTTGAGCAGAGCAAGTGCCAAGGAGTCAAAGATCTGATTGGAGAATTCCCGATGGGTATTGGGAGTCAACCGAAAAGCAACTTCTAACCATTCAGGATCTCCGGTAGCAATAAGTCTAGCAATTTCATTTCTTTTATTTCTTTCACCTATTTCAGCAACAGTGGAATTCACTCCCCTTTCGGTAATTTGCTGAATAATCTCCTTTGGCGTGGATAAACCGGCGATAGAAGGAAAACTAATCAAGAGTACGAAAGAAAACAGGGATGTTTTAGTTAATAAACGCATTTATTTCTCTCTGTTATTATATCTTCCGGATTTCAATCGAGCGCCTTACCTTCTGCACCCAGAAATCCCGTTCAATTAATTATTATGTAATCGGTTTGAGATGGCAGATGTTAAATCTGTTGTTTTTGTAATTAGCGGAATTTTATTTCATGGGTACGCTGTATTCCTGATGTTTTTTTAGGAAGAATATTTATTTGGTAATTTTCAGGATATTAAATTTAAATATTTGTTTTTGGGATATAGGAATAATCGCATAATGTAAAAAAACATAATCATTATGGTAGTAAAAAGATAATGATGCGAGTATCGATTATTTGGCAGGAGTTTCTCCGGCCAAAAGACCGGAGAAAAGTTCGGGAGAAAATGAAATTAGACTTCAAGGTAGTCGAGAATACCAGAGGCAGCTTTTCTGCCTTCAGCAATGGCAGTAACAACTAAATCTGAGCCTCGAACAGCATCCCCGCCCGCGAAGATTTTAGGGTTACTGGTCTGGAAGGGTAAGATACTGGATTCGGGAGCGATAATACGCCCTTGTCTGTCAAGATTGATCTGATGGTCATCCAGCCATGTCATGGAATGTGGTTTGAAACCAAATGCCATAATTACAGTATCGGCGTTAATGACAAACTCAGAATCGGGGATAAGTTCCGCCTGACGACGTCCTTTTTCATCCATTTCGCCTAATTGCGTCTGAGCCATTCTGACCCCGCAAACATGTCCGTTATGATTGATTTCAACGCTGATAGGCTGAAGGTTGAACTGGAAATTGACGCCTTCTTCCCGGGCGTTCTTCACTTCCCGGCGGGAGCCCGGCATATTCTCTTCATCCCGTCGGTAGGCGCAAATCACATGACTTGCTCCCTGACGAACCGCAGTACGTACGCAATCCATCGCAGTATCACCACCACCTAAAACCAGAACCCGCTTACCTTTCATATCAATATAGGGCTGTTCTGGTGATGCTTCATAGCCCATTAACTGGCGAGTGTTGGCAATGAGAAAGGGCAGGGCATCGTATACTCCGCTGGCATTTTCATTTTCCAGACCGGCATGAATAGACTGATAAGTCCCGACTCCCAAAAAAACGGCATCAAATTGTTTTGTGAGATCAGCAAGAGCAACATCTTTACCTATCTCCGTGTTTAAGCGAAACTCGATACCCATTCCGGCGAAAATTTCACGGCGACGGCTCATCACTTCTTTTTCCAGTTTGAATGCCGGGATCCCAAACGTTAGTAAACCGCCAATTTCAGGATGACGATCATAAACGACAGCCTGTACCCCATTGCGGGCCAGAACATCAGCACAGGCCAGTCCGGCCGGGCCTGCTCCAATGATAGCAACGCGCTTACCTGTCGGGATCACCTGTGACATATCAGGTGTCCAGCCCATTGCAATGGCGGTGTCATTGATATAGCGCTCAATATTGCCGATGGTCACAGCGCCAAAATCGTCATTCAGCGTACAGGCACCTTCACACAGACGATCCTGCGGACAAACCCGCCCACAGACTTCCGGCAGGCTGTTGGTCTGATGAGATAGCTCCGCGGCTTCAATAATGCGTCCTTCATTGGCTAATTTCAGCCAGTTCGGAATATAGTTATGTACCGGGCATTTCCACTCACAGTAAGGATTGCCGCAGTCAAGGCATCGATCTGCCTGAGCTTCTACCTGAATTTCAGAGAAAGGTTCATAAATCTCCACAAATTCTATTTTGCGGACTTTCAGCGCTTTTTTCGGAGGATCGACACGCTGTAGATCGATAAACTGATAAACATTCTGACTCATTCCTGACTCCTACTGTGCCTGAACCCGTAATTCTGCGCTGGAACGGCTACGATGCCCCAGCAGCGCGCTGACATCACTGGATTTAGGCTTAACCAGTGCGAATTTATTGACCCACTGTGACCAGTTTTCCAGAATGTTTTCACCATGTGGGGAGCTGGTCAGGCGAACGTGTTCAGTGATTAATCCGCGCAGATGTTCTTTATGAATGGCAAGGGTATCGATTGAGAGCACTTCGACTAATTCTGGATTAACCCGTTTGCGGAAGTCATCAGATTCATCGAGAACATAAGCGAATCCTCCGGTCATGCCTGCGCCGAAGTTGACGCCAGTATCACCCAGCACGCAGACTATCCCGCCGGTCATATATTCACAGCCATTATCGCCGATACCTTCAACCACAGTGATGGAGCCTGAATTTCTTACGGCAAAGCGCTCACCGGCCCGACCCGCTGCAAAGAGTTTTCCGCCGGTTGCCCCATAAAGGCAGGTATTGCCAATAATAGTCGCTTCATTACTTTTGAATGCTGAACCAACCGGAGGCAGGATAACAATTCTTCCACCAGCCATACCCTTGCCGACGTAATCATTGGCATCGCCGGTGAGTGTCAGTTCAACCCCACCAGCATTCCAGACGCCAAAACTTTGCCCGGCTGTTCCTGAAAAATGCAGTTTTATGGGATTGCCCGCCAGCCCCTGATCACCGTGCATGGTTGCTATGATGCCGGATAATGCTGCACCGACAGAACGGTCCGTATTCTGGATATCGAAATAGAATGACTTACTCTGCGATTTTTCTACGTAAGGCAGAGCTTGTTTGACAATCGCTTTATTCAGAATTCCCGGATCAAAAGACGGGTTATCTTCTGTACAGTGTTGCTCCTTGCCTTCGTGGGGCTGCACTGTTTCCAGCAGAGGTTTAAGATTGAGTTTACTTTGTTTGGCAGAGATACCTTCCAGTATTTCAAGTAAGTCTGTGCGGCCAATTAGATCTGTTAGCTTCCGGACTCCCAGTTGCGCCAGAATTTCACGCGTTTCCTGCGCAATAAAGTGGAAGTAATTAATCACTCGTTCCGGTAGCCCGTGATAATGGGACTGGCGCAGTTTCTCATCCTGTGTTGCCACTCCGGTAGCACAATTATTGAGGTGGCAGATCCTCAGATATTTACAGCCGAGGGCGACCATCGGCCCTGTGCCAAAGCCAAAACTTTCCGCACCTAAAATAGCCGCCTTAATAATATCGACTCCGGTTTTTAACCCGCCATCAACCTGAAGACGGATTTTATGGCGCAAGCCATTTGCAACCAGAGCCTGCTGGGTTTCTACCAGACCAAGTTCCCAGGGACAGCCGGCATATTTAACTGAGGAGAGAGGACTTGCACCTGTTCCGCCGTCGTAACCGGCGATAGTGATAAGATCCGCATAGGCTTTTGCGACTCCGGTAGCAATCGTTCCCACTCCCGGTTCAGAAACCAGCTTGACGGAAATCAGTGCGTTGGGGTTGATTTGTTTCAGGTCAAAAATTAACTGAGCTAAATCTTCGATAGAATAAATATCATGATGCGGCGGTGGTGAAATAAGTGTCACACCGGGGATTGAGTAACGTAGTCTGGCTATATAAGGCGTGACCTTATCTCCCGGTAATTGCCCGCCTTCTCCGGGTTTTGCTCCCTGAGCAATTTTAATCTGAATCACATCGGCACTACTTAGGTAAGCCGGTGTAACACCAAAGCGTCCGGAGGCAACTTGCTTAATGCGGGAGACTTTTTTCGTGCCATAACGGGCAGGATCTTCTCCGCCTTCCCCTGAATTGGAGTAACCACCCAGTGTATTCATTGCTTCAGCCAGCGCCTCATGAGCCTCGGGACTCAGAGCGCCAATCGACATCGCGGCGGTATCAAAACGCTTAAACAGCTCTTCTGCAGGCTCGACGTCTTCAATAGGAACGGGTTCACCTTTTGGTGAGATAGCCAGTAAATCGCGCAGTGTCGTTACCGGACGACCATTGACTAGTTGTGAGTATTTTTGGTAATCGCTGTAATTACCGCTGTGAACGGCTGCCTGCAACGTGCTGACAACATCAGGGTTATACGCGTGATATTCTCCGTCGTGGACATATTTCAGCAACCCTCCCTGCTCGATAGTATGGCGGTGCAACCAAGCCCGTTTGGAGAGATTATGCAGATCCTGCTCAAAATCACTGAAATCAGCCCCTTCAATACGACTGACAACACCATTGAAGCAAATATCTGTGACTTCGGAATGCAAACCGACGGCTTCAAACAATTTAGAGCAACGATAAGAGGATATTGTGGAAATCCCCATTTTGGACATGATTTTATATAGCCCTTTATTGATGCCATTACGATAATTCAGCATTACGCGGGCGTATGGGGTCGTGAGCGTGCCGTCATCGATCATTTTGCCTAAGGATTCGTAGGCCAGATAAGGGTAAACAGCGGTAGCCCCAAATCCAAGCAGTACGGCAAAGTGGTGAGGATCGCGGGCACTGGCCGTTTCGACTATCAGGTTGGCATCGCAACGCAGGCTTTTTTCCACCAGACAATGCTGGATGGCCCCAACAGCCATGGGGGCAGGGATCGGTAATTTTTCAGGAGAAATATGGCGGTCAGACAACACCAGCAAGACGGCACCATCACGGACAAGTTTTTCGGCCTGTTCGCACAGGGCTGAGACGGCATTTTTGAGATTGCTCTCCTGTGGATTAAAGGTTAAATCCAGTGTTTCTGCCCGGTAATAAGATTCCTGTTGCTTTGTCAGTTGCACGAAATCAGGGTAAAGCAGTACCGGCGACTCGAAACTCAGGCGGTGAGCCTGACCTTCTGCCTCACAAAAGACATTCATTTCCCTGCCGATACGGGTGGAGAGCGACATGACATGGGCTTCACGCAGCGGATCAATAGGAGGGTTGGTTACCTGAGCAAACTGCTGGCGGAAATAGTCATAGATAATACGCGGGCGGCTGGAAAGGACGGCAAATGGCGTGTCATCGCCCATTGATCCGGTTGCCTCCTGACCATTCTCACCGAGTACGCGGATAATCTGATCCAGCTCTTCATTACTGTAAGCAAACTGTTTGTGATAGGTTGCCAGCATACGATCATCCAAATCTCGTTTGCCAACCTGCGCTTCCGGTAATTTTTCGAATGGTGTCAGATGCCTGACATTTTTCTCCAGCCACTCTTTATAAGGATGGCGGTTTTTTAAATCGTTATCTGTTTCCGCAGAGTGCAGAATCCGGCCTTTTCGGGTGTCGATCACCATTAATTCGCCTGGTCCGACCCGCCCTTTCTCGACGACTTCATCGGGCTGATAATCCCATATTCCCACTTCTGAAGCACAGGTAATCAGTTTATCCTTAGTAATCACATAACGGGCCGGACGTAAACCGTTGCGGTCAAGGTTACAAGCTGCATAACGCCCGTCAGAAATAACAATACCGGCAGGGCCGTCCCACGGTTCCATATGCATGGAATTAAAATCAAAAAAGGCGCGCAGATCATCATCCATATCTGGGTTGTTCTGCCATGCTGGCGGGACAAGTAAACGCATTGCACGGATTAAATCCATCCCTCCGTTGAGAAACAGCTCCAGCATGTTATCCAGTGAGCTGGAATCGGAGCCGGTTTCATTGACAAAAGGAGCCGCCGTTTGTAAATCCGGGATCAAAGGAGTGCGAAACTTGTAAGCTCTTGCTCTTGCCCATTCACGGTTTCCGGTGATCGTATTGATTTCTCCATTGTGAGCCAGATAACGGAACGGCTGAGCCAGTGGCCAGCGGGGAACGGTGTTGGTTGAAAACCGCTGGTGGAACAGGCAGATCGCAGATTCCATCCGCAAATCGGCTAAGTCCGGATAGAAGCGTGGTAAATCAGCCGCCATACATAGCCCTTTATAAATAGTGACTACATTGGAAAGGCTACAAACATAAAAATCTTTATCAGTAATACGTTTTTCCACGCGCCGCCGGACAATGAACAGCCTGCGCTCTAAATCCTGCGATCGCCACCCGGCTGGAGCGTTGACAAAGATCTGTTCAATACGGGGAAGGCTCGACAGGGCGATACTACCCAAAATATCCTGATTGATGGGGACTTCCCGCCATCCAGCGATAGACAGGGTTTCATGTTCTAACTCCTGCTCAATAATATTGCGGCATGCCTGAGCGATTTGGCTATCCTGACTTAAAAACAGCATACCGACGGCGTAGTTTTTTGCCAGTCGCCACGATTGTTCATTCGCGAGCATCTGGAAAAAACGGTCGGGTTTTTGCATTAATAAACCACAGCCGTCGCCGGTTTTCCCGTCTGCCAGAATTGCTCCCCGATGTTGCATTCTGGCTAATGCGTGTATCGCTGTACGCACCACTTTATGGCTTGGTTCCCCTTCAATATGTGCGATTAGCCCAAAGCCACAGTTATCTTTTTCCTGTAATTTGTCATACAACATGGTAAATCCCTCAAGTTCTGTCCGACTCTCACATCAATTACGTGATGATATAAATCATTATTTCTACAGGCGTCTGAATTGCGCCCTCAGTCAAATATTGCTTGTCTTATCGGCAGTACCATTTACCGCTAATAACAGACAGCAAAATGATGTTGTGTTTCTGTATAAGGGCACTGCATAAATATGAGCTAGATAAAAAACTAGCAGGTGATTTTCAGTGAATTCCCAACTTAGCGAGAAAAATAAAGTAGGTCAAATTGTGTCTAAAGGTGTTTTCAGCCATGAGAATGAGGTTAATTAATTGAATATATGTAATATATTCGTTAATTATCCGTTTTGTGACCTGTGTCATGACTTGGATATGATGTGATTTATATCACCATTTTACACCTAATGTGCATTTTAAATATGCTTTAAAATCGCCTTTAATTGGTTTATTAATCTTTTTTTATTGCTTTTGTAAGAATGTAGTTATGTATTTTAAGTTTGTTAAGTATAAATTATTGTTTGTTTTTTAGTCGCTTGTGGGGGATTAAATTTATGGATGATTTATTATTCTGTTTTTATGCTTTTTTATTCTTTTTGAGAATGGGAAATAATATCCCCTAACGAAGTCAGGCTTTTTTTAGGCTATGATGCAATCTGGTGATTTTACTTGGAGCTGTTATGAAGTTTATCAGGGGGCTTGCCCAATATTACGTTGATTTAATGATGAAACTCGGGCTTGTGCGTTTTTCATTACTACTGGCGTCTGTTCTGGTAATTCTGGCAATGACGATGCAAATGGCCGTAACTTTCGTCTTGCATGGGGAAGTGCAGCGTATTGATTTAATCCGTTCTATTTTCTTTGGTTTATTAATTACACCGTGGGCTGTCTATTTTCTCTCTATTGTTGTGGAACAGCTGGAAGAGTCACGCCAGCGTTTATCCAGTCTGGTGGCAAAGCTGGAGGAAATGCGCCAGCGTGATGCCAAACTGAATCAACAGCTAAAAGACAATATTACCCAACTGAATCAGGAAATCAGTGAAAGAGAAAAAGCGGAACAGGCGCATCTGGTCCTGCTGGATAAATTGAAATTAGAAATGGAGCACCGCGAAAAAACACAGATTGAACTTGAACAACAATCCGTTTTGTTACGTTCGTTTCTTGATGCTTCGCCTGATCTGGTTTATTACCGCAACGAAGACAATGAATTTTCCGGTTGTAACCGCGCAATGGAGTTGCTGACCGGTAAAAGTGAAAAGCAACTGATTGGCCTGACACCGACAGAAGTCTACGATAAAGAAATTGCCAACAAGGTAATGGAGACGGATGAAAAAGTCTTTCGGCACAATGTCTCACTGACCTATGAGCAGTGGCTGGTTTATCCTGATGGGCGCAAGGCCTGTTTTGAGCTGAGAAAAGTGCCTTTTTATGATCGTATCGGCAAGAGGCATGGCCTGATGGGATTCGGGCGCGATATAACCGAGCGTAAGCGCTATCAGGATGCGCTGGAGAATGCCAGCAGGGACAAAACTACTTTTATCTCTACGATTAGCCATGAGCTTCGTACGCCTTTAAATGGCATTGTCGGTTTAAGCCGTATCCTGATGGATACTAACCTGACACCAGAACAGGGCAACTATCTGAAAACGATCCATGTCAGCGCAATCACGCTGGGTAATATTTTCAATGACATCATTGAGTTGGATAAGATTGAACGACGAAAAGTCCAGCTAGACAGCCAGTTCATTGATTTTACCAGTTTCATAGTGGACTTGGAGAACATATCCGGATTACTGGCGCAGCCAAAAGGGATCCGTTTTGTATTGGAACCTGAGCTGCCACTACCGGCCAGAATACTGGCTGATGGAACCCGTTTACGTCAGATCCTATGGAATTTAATTGGTAATGCGGTGAAGTTTTCCCAGAAAGGGGAGATAAGGGTTCGTATCTGGCGTGAAAAAGGGGATCGTCTGCTGTTTGAAGTGACTGATTCTGGTATTGGCATCCCAGCTGATGAATTAGAAAAAATCTTCGCTATGTATTATCAGGTCAGAGACAGTGCTGGTGGTCGCCCGGCAACAGGGACAGGGATCGGGCTGGCAGTGTCGAAACGGCTTGCACAGGCTATGGGTGGCGATATCACAGTTAATAGTACAGTCGGAAAAGGCTCCTGTTTTACTTTATCTATCATCGCGTCTGCGATTGATGAAAACCCGGAAGGGGCGGAAGAAGAAGACGCATTGCCATTACCTGCCCTGAATATTCTATTGGTTGAGGATATTGAGCTGAATGTGATTGTTGCCCGTTCTGTTCTGGAGAAACTGGGTAATAGTGTCGATGTTGCCATGACTGGCGGTGATGCTCTGGATATGTTTGATCCTGATGAATATGATCTGGTGCTGCTTGATATTCAGTTACCGGATATGACGGGTCTGGATGTTGCCCGCGAATTACATCAACGTTATCCGAATCACACGCTCCCTCCTCTGATCGCTCTGACTGCCAATGTATTGAAAGACAAAAAAGAATATCTTGATGCTGGCATGGATGAAGTACTCAGTAAGCCGCTTTCTGTTAAGGAACTGACTGCGGTAATGGAAAAATTCTGGGGTAAGTCAACGGAGGCTGAAACTGTATTACCGGAATTCATTGAGCCGAAGAAAGAGGAAGAGTTACTCGATACTGAGATGCTTAACCAGTATATCGATCTGGTCGGGCCGAAAATGGTCATCGATAACCTGACTATTTTTGAGGATATGATGCCGGGCTACCTTGCTCTATTGGACTCAAATATGACGGCGAGAGACCAAAAAGGGATTGCAGAAGAGGCCCATAAAATTAAAGGCGCTGCTGGTTCTGTCGGATTACGTCATCTGCAACAGTTGGCACAGCAGATCCAGTCACCGGATTTACCCGCGTGGTGGGATAACGTACAAGAGTGGGTCGATGAGTTAAATCTGGAATGGAAAAATGATACGGAAACATTAAGAAACTGGTTAACGGGCGCTACAAAAAAATAACCCCAACCGAAGTTGGGGTGCGCGAATACTGCGCCAACACCAGGGAAACTTGTTTACCCGCTAATCTAAGATTTTTTTTAGGCGCGAGTAATTTGAGAATTCTTTCACACAGAACACAAGTACCAACATAGCAAAGATAAGATTTTTTGTTACAAGATTCATTAAAATCTGTGATGAAGATTGGTGTTTAACCCTCTAAGGGGTTAAGCATTAATCTACTACAAATGGAGATAAATATGAAATCTGTTGCAGTGATATTAAGTGGATGTGGGGTCTATGACGGGAGTGAAATCCATGAATCAGTCCTAACTATGCTCTCTTTGAGCCGTTTAGGCGCTGAAGTGTCTTTTTTTTCTCCAGATGAGTCACAACATCATGTAATTAATCACCTTAATGGAGAGGAAAAACAAGAAATACGTCACATAATGGAAGAATCATCCCGTATAACAAGAGGTAATATTCAGCCATTATCTGAAATTAATGCCTATACATTGGATGCACTTATCGTTCCCGGAGGTTTTGGCGCAGCTAAAAATTTAAGTAATTTCGCATTTAAAGGATTTGATTGTGAAATAAATAAAGAATTTTTCAGTATTGTTCAGGATATGCACAAAAAAGGCAAGCCGATGGGGTTTATGTGTATTGCTCCTGTGATGGTGCC
Source organism: Xenorhabdus sp. PB30.3 (assembly GCF_963895965.1). Taxonomy (NCBI): domain Bacteria; kingdom Pseudomonadati; phylum Pseudomonadota; class Gammaproteobacteria; order Enterobacterales; family Morganellaceae; genus Xenorhabdus; species Xenorhabdus sp. PB30.3. The sequence goes on from NZ_CAWQMW010000122.1 coordinate 76,069, forward strand.
TAAAATATTAGGCGAATCGATAAAAGTCACTATAGGTAATGATCCTGAAACGGTATCACAGATAGAGAAAATGGGCGGGATTCATATTGAATGCCCGGTTGACGACATTGTTATTGATTTTGAAAACAAAATTGTAACAACCCCAGCATATATGCTGGCTCAATCCTTGTCTGAGGCTGAAATAGGGATCGATAAATTAGTCAGAAAAATATTGGAAATGATTGAGTAATAGGATGAGAAATCCTTTTTCAATATTATGGCGCTGGTTGAAGAAAATTGTGCTTACGATCACTCTTTTATGGTTTGTTGCTGTAATCACATTTTCATTTCTGCCAGTGCCGTTTTCTATGGTGATGCTGGAAAGACAGGTAGATGCGTTAATCTCAATTAATTTATCTTATGTTTCTCGCTCTAGTTGGGTGGACCAAGATCAAATCTCACCTTATATAGCATTAGCCGTGATTGCTGCCGAGGATCAACGGTTTCCGGAACACTGGGGATTTGATTTTTCTGCGATAAAAATGGCGGTGGAACATAATAAAAAAGATCAGAAACGGATACGTGGGGCTTCCACCATTACTCAGCAAACCGCCAAGAATTTATTCCTGTGGGAAGGGCGCAGTTGGGTAAGGAAAGGTCTGGAGGCGGGAATGGCAATGGCTCTGGAACTGGTGTGGTCAAAGAAACGTATTCTCACTGTCTATCTGAATATTGCTGAATTTGGCAGGGGAATTTTTGGTGTGGAAGCCGCTTCCCGGCACTATTTCGGTAAACCAGCCAGCCGGCTGACCGCTTCTGAAGCGGCTCTTCTGGCGGCAGTATTACCTAATCCGATACGCTACCGGGTTGATGCACCTTCTGCCTATGTGCTGCAACGCCAGCAATGGATATTACGTCAAATGCAGTTATTGGGAGGGAAGCATTTTCTGACTCGAATAAACTGAAGATATAATGTGGTACTGCCGGAAAGATGGCGGATATATACCCGTCGTCTTTCAAGTTGCCTCTTTGTTGGCTGCGCTCACTCACCCCAGTCACATAGTTATCTATGCTTCTGGGGATGAATTCTCTTGCCGCCGCGATGCAACTCGAAATCCATAGGGTATAGAAGTACAAGCAAAACAGCTCTGTTTTATGCTGCTCTCCCGGCAGTTAATCGAGATAAGTAAATGCGGTGGTTACACGTTTAATGCCATCAGTTTCACTGGCAATTTTCGCTGCATCAGCGCCTTCTTGTCTGGTCACAATCCCGAATAAAAAGACTTCGCCATTTTCAGTCACCACTTTGATATTTGATGATTTCACCGCATCGCTGGCCAGAATTTTTGAACGTACTTTCGTTGTCAGCCAGGCATCCACTGAGGCAGTACCAAGAGAAACGGGCTTCCCTTGTCTGATTTCGTTATAGACCACACTGACACCTTCAGTTTTCGACGCTATCTGTTTTGCCCGCTCTGCCAGCTGCATATCCGGGCTTTGTCCGGTTAACAGAACCTTTCCCTGATAAACCGTCGTGACGATACGGGTCTGAGACTTAATTTGTGGATCCTTGCTTATGGCATTACTGACACGGGCTTCCAGAGTTGTATCATCCACCTGTTGCCCAACCGTCCGTGGATCCGTACCTGCTTTGGTAGCAATTGCAGCAGAACCTACAAGGGCTGCACCAATACATCCCTGTAGTAACATTGTGCTGCAAAATACCAGTAATAAAGAGAGTAACCGCATTATTTGGCTCCTTAGTCATCCTGATGAGGAAATAAAGTATTGTCGATTAAGTCACACAGACAGTTAATTGTCAGCATATGGACTTCCTGAATCCTGACACTGTGGTGGGAAGGAATACGGATTTCCACATCCTGTGGTCCCAGTAACCCTGCTAACTCACCGCCATCGAAACCTGTCAGTGCAACAATGGTCATATCGCGGGTAACGGCTGCTTCTACGGCTTTAATGATAGCCCGGCTGTTACCATGCGTAGAAATAGCCAGCAGAACATCTCCGGCCTGCCCCAGAGCCCGAACCTGCTTAGCGTAGATTTCTTCCGGCTGCCTGCTGCCGGCGATGGCAGTGATGACAACATTATCAGCATTCAGTGACAATGCTGGCAGACTTGGCCGCTCTGTTTCAAATCTATTTATCATACTGGCGGCAAAACGCTGTGCTGTTGCGGCGGATCCGCCATTGCCACAGCACAGGATCTTGTTGCCATTCAGCAGTGATTGAACCATCATCATTGCGGCGCGTGAAATGGCGTCCGGTAATGCCTCTGCTGCTGCGATTTGCGTTTGAATACTTTCTGTAAAGCAGACTTTAATTCTATCCAGCACGTTATGACCTATATTATTGATAATATATTTATTGAAATTCAGAACCTATCAGATAGGTTTTCATTTAAATTGAAAGCATCTTTCAGCCATTCAAATTTCTGACCGGTAATTGCGCAAACATCAAAACGGCAGGCCGCAGTATCAAGAGATTCGTTACGCTGGTAAAGCCAGACCGAAGCCGTATGCAATAACTTTCTGCGTTTGCTCTGGGTAATTGTAGCAATGGCATCACCATATTGTGCATTCTGGCGGAAACGAACTTCAACGAAAACCCAGACCTGCTTGTCACGCATGATCAGATCGATCTCTCCACCACGAATTTTCACATTCTCTGCAATAAACACAAGACCCTGTTTTTGCAGAAACTGTTTAACCTGTTGTTCGTAATGGCATCCCTGCGCGTAACGATTAATTTGGGGCTTTTTCATCCTGAAATTACCACTCAAAAGAAGATGTTATTTATCGGGCTGACTTACTGCCTTCAGGCTCTACCCAGCATGATTGTCAGTAGCTGAGTTCTCTGTAGCATTGTTCAGCGTACCGTCAGTATTTCCGGTTACGCTATTTTCTGTCATGCGGCTCTCCAGCATAATGCGCCCATTGCTGAATTGCATCCACGGCAACTGGCGATATATTGTACAATCATTTATGGCAGAGAGTTCACCAGATTCGCCATTCATATTGAAACCGCTGGCTTGTTGTAGTTGTGCAAAATGATTAGCCAGTGACCAGGCGTCAATTCCCATTGCGTAGAGGCGCATCAGAGAGTAATCATTCCCGAACTTACTGGCAGCCTGCCTCATCAGTGGAACATTCGCTCCCGTTAATAATGGGACATCGCTGAACTGCATACCATCCATTTCCAGACGAAAATCCGGGCCTGCATCGGCTTTATTACTGCGTGAACTGGCATAAAGAGCCGGTTTTTTGCGGGAGCTGATTGCCATATCAATCATTGGTTTGATGAGTGTCAGCTCATCGGTTGTTGCCACAATATAGACCGCATCAACCGGGCCACGAGATGTGCTGGTGACAATGGGTAAGTGCTTATCTGATTGTGTTGTATCAGAAAATTGCGTTTCATTGGCGTCAGGAACAGAATTGCTGACCGGAATTGCGGTTCCGGACATACGGATGCCGACTCCACGGTTCATGGATTGTCTCATTTCCGCCACTGTGCCGAAGGATTGTTGTAATACTTCGGAACCCCCTAATTGCTGCCATTCAGTTGCAAAGGCATTTGCTACTCTGCTACCCAATACAGAGCGTGGTACTAACACCAGTGGATTATGTTTCTGTTGCTGCCAGATATGCTGCGCTGCGCTTTTAGCTTCGTCCTCAGGTGACAGAGAGAAATAACAGAAATTAGGATGAAGTTGTGTGGTATCCGGTTTATTCAATGCCAGAATATTTAACGGAGTATTTATCTGTACCAGCTGTTCTACCTGAGGTTTCAGCAGAGGGCCAACGACGAGTGTTACTCCGTCCTGCTCCGCCTGTGCCAGCAGACTAGCCAAAGGCTGGCTGTCGGTATCATAGATTTTCACTACTTGATGATTGACAGGAACTGAATTAATGGTGAATTGCCCTGTCATACCCGTTTCCGTTGTATCCGCAGTGTTCGCCTGATCGGTTTCCACCGCGTTGGTAATGATGCTATCAACAGAATTCGTGTCAACAGAATCGGTATCAACAGAAGTATTGTCGACGGCACTACTAGGCGCTACAGCTGATGTATTTACAGGTAACTCAGGCTTTGGCAGTCCTTTTTGTGCATCCAGAAACCCCTGACGAATCGCATCACCAAATGCTTTAGCCTGTCCGCTCAAAGGCAGGAAAAGCCCGATACTGGCCTGTTGGACCTGAGTGACATGCAACATTTGTTTCAGAGAGGAAGGCAAGTTCTGAACAGCAGGGTTTTCCGGATAACGAATTTGCCAGTCCCGAATGGCCGAACGAAGTTTGTCCGCGTCCTGCTTATTGGCCTGATAAGCGTTGAGCAGGTCGAGCCAACCCTGAAGAGTGTATTCATTGGCATTAATGACCAGTTCGCTGAGCTGCTGGGCAGTGAGATGAGTCAGGGCTTGCCAAGTATCATCAATATTTTGCTGATGTGCGGCTTCATTTTCTATATTGGGTTCCAGTGCAATATAAGCACGGATGACTTCCAGAGAAGGCTGGTTGCCTGCATTATCAATAATGGCCTGATAGCGGTTAATCTCTGCGCTGATCTTGTCTTGTGGCTCAGAAGGTGGTTGCCCTTGTGGTGTAGGCATGGTACACCCTGCAATAATCATAGTTGTCAGCAATGCTGTGCAGACTAAACCAGTTTTGAAACGCACAAAAATTGAGGGAAGCATACTGTATCCAGTGATGTTTTTTTCAAAGATGCTCAATTTTAAATCGGTCATTCGGATGAAACAATGAATCAAACCAATCGAGCAGTGGTTACGACATCTACGCTGTATGTTGTGCCAACTCCTATCGGAAATCTGGGGGATATCACTCAGCGCGCACTTGAAGTTCTTAAACATGTCGATTTGATTGCTGCCGAAGATACGCGACATACCGGCCTGTTACTTCAACATTTTGCCATTAATGCGCGCATGTTCGCACTTCATGATCATAATGAACAGCAGAAAGCAGATCAATTAATTGCGAAATTACAACAGGGTTTAAGTATCGCGCTCGTCTCTGATGCCGGAACGCCATTAATTAATGATCCGGGCTATCACCTTGTCCGCCGCTGTCGTGAAGCCGGAATTAGTGTTGTTCCGTTGCCGGGGCCTTGTGCGGCAATTGCGGCATTATCTGCGGCCGGTCTGCCTTCCGATCGGTTTTGCTATGAAGGTTTTCTGCCAGCCAAAAGCAAAGGGCGTCAGGATGCGCTGCGTGATTTGGCTCAGGAATCAAGGACAATGATTTTCTATGAATCCACTCATCGTTTGCTGGACAGCTTAGAAGATATTGTTGAAGTCTGGGGAGCAGAGAGATACGTGGTGTTGGCACGAGAGCTGACGAAAACATGGGAATCTATTCAGGGTATGCCTGTGGGGGAATTACTGGCGTGGATCAGGGAGGATGAAACTCGCCGTCGGGGAGAAATGGTGTTGATTGTTGAGGGGTATCATAAACCCGCAGATGACAGTCTCCCGCCGGAAGCATTACGGACACTGGCATTATTACAAAAAGAGCTGCCGTTGAAGAAAGCAGCGGCTTTGGCCGCTGAGATTCATGGCGTGAAGAAAAATGCTCTGTATCGTCATGCTATTGAGCAAAATGAAACTGAAATGTGAAATCCATTGTGTATAAAGGGATGTGTGAAAACTCCTATACATCAGGAAATAAACCCCTTATAATCCGCGCCGGAGTTGGCTAGACAGTCGCTGCTTTACTGCTCTCTTCGGGGAAGAGTAAAGGGGAGGAAAGTCCGGGCTCCACAGGGCAGGGTGCCAGATAACGTCTGGGAGGTGAAAGCCTACGACCAGTGCAACAGAGAGCAAACCGCCGATGGCTCAGCTTTTCTTCGTGAGAAGCTGAGATCAGGTAAGGGTGAAAGGGTGCGGTAAGAGCGCACCGCGCGGCTGGTAACAGTCCGTGGCACGGTAAACTCCACCCGGAGCAAGACCAAATAGAGGTTCACATGGTACGGCCCGTATCGAACCCGGGTAGGTTGCTTGAGCCAGCGCGTAAGTTCTGGCCTAGATGAATGATTGTCCACGACAGAACCCGGCTTATCGGCCAACTCCACAGATTCAGCCCCATAAAGCGTCAGCTTTATGGGGCTTCTTCTTTTATTTTTCCATATGACAGGTTAAAACCACCGTCTTTAGACGGTGACTTTGACTTTAATGTTTTGACCTATGCGCGTTTACGAGGTGCGTGGTTCGACGACTTTCAGTCGTCGGCACCGAAGTGCGCTAACCCACCTACTTCAGTAGGTGGTAGTTAAGTCAGGATATTAGGGTGTGTAGACGTTTTCTCGAAGGGAATTGAGTGAATTGGCTCGAAATTACGCCAGCACATTGGCACTGGCATTTACCATTCTCTGGGTACTTATGTGGGGCGAGTCAATGATGAAGACAAAATATCAACACGCCCTAGTCGTATGTGTGTCAGGAAACAGCCAAATAGACTGATAACCTACTTTGTACTTAGTCATATAGTGATTCTTCACCTGCTGGGCGGGTTTTAAAGCGGCGATGTAACCAAAGGTATTGTTCGGGAGCATGCATTATTTGCCTTTCAATGACTTTGTTCATATAAGCCGCTGCGGATGATTCATCAGTATGAGGATAATTGTTAAGTGCGGGTTCGATAATCAGTTTATATCCATCGTTATTTTTATTACGGATCAATATGATTGGTACCATCGCAGGTTTAGCCAGACGGAATAAAACAAAAGTGCCATTGGTTGTCGCTGCTTTTTCTACCGCGAAAAATGGCGCAAAGGTACTGCCTTTAGGGCCGTAATCCAAGTCTGGAGCAAACCAAACTGATTCGCCTTGTTTCAAAAACCGAACCATCTTTTTCAGATCTCGGCGATCAATCATTGCCTTATTTGAACGCATACGGCCTTTAGTCTGAACATATTCCATGACTAAGTTGTTATGCGGCCGGTACATTGCCATCATCGGCTGGCACAACCCACTGATACGGCCACCCAGCTCCAGTGACATAAAATGTATACCGATTAACATCACGCCATTTTTTTCACTCTGTGCGGAATGTAAATTCTCCAGACCTGAAACATTAAACAAGCGTTTTACTGCACGGTCAGACCAGAACCAAGCGATACCGGTTTCAGCCAGAGCCATCCCCAGCGATGCAAAATTAGCCGCAATCATATTCTCTTTTTCTTCTTCACTAATGTGAGGAAAGCAGAGTTCGATGTTACGGCAGGTAATACGTTCGCGGCGTTTAAGGAAGTGACGGGATAGTTTACCTGCGCTAGCTCCCAGTCGCATCAGAACAGGGTAAGGAAGCTGAACTAGCAACCATAGAATAGTGAGACCAAACCATGTAAACCAATAGCGTGGGTGCAAAAATAAAGGACGGAACCGAACTTCTTTTTTCATTATAACTTTCTTAAGTGGTATTGGGGCGTGTTGACGCTTACTCAAAGGGAATTGAGCGGCATAATAATTTGGTATCTTATTTTCGCCAAAAAACTCGTTACCCGAACTATCATGCCACGACCCATGTTATCAGATCCCGTGTGGCAGAAGCTAAGCTATTTGTATTCATGCTACAAAACCGGCTTGTCTACCATAAAAAAGCGCATCACCTAGTCCAGGAAAGCGGATCAGGGTAACTGATTTCCCAAATCGATCAGCAGCCCCTGAAATGCAGAAGTTGCCCGCAGGTTCAGTTGTGTTTCATCCTGAATAAATACCCCATCCCCACACCTGATATTGGCATGAGTTGCTGTTCCAGACTTGTTGTCAGCATAGATTTCAGCATTACCGCTGACAGATTGCAGGTAGGCGCGTTTCCCCTGTAACGGTACGTTATGAGCCTCACCAGCTTGTAGCATAAGGTAGCTTATCCACGCTGATTGGCGCAGGTGCATGCTGTTTTTTCCGGAGGCAGGTGAAGCCAGTAATGTTAGTGGCTGAGCTGATAGCCTCCTGCGCTGTACCGGTTGCGGAGCCTGATGTGGCTTGGCATCAAGCCAGATTTGCAGGCGATGCAGCGATTTTTTCTTACTGAGATTATGCTCGCTGTAGCGTAGATCCTGACGAGTGGAAAATAGCAGACAGTCTCCCTGATGAGCCTGAATGTAGTTTCCTGCACTATCACGGTATTCCGCTTCACCCTGTAGAATAATATTCAGGATATCGACATGAGGATAAGCCTTTGGCTTGAGTTCTGTTTGTGGGGCAAGTATTTCCTGATTAAGTACTCGTAGTGCCCCATAGTTCAAAAAATTTGGGTCAAAATAGTGACCGAATGAAAAAGTATACTGCGCTTTTAACCAACCATAGTCGGCTTTTCCACACTGATTTGCTGTTCTGGTTATTATCATGAGCATGTTCTCCTTGCCACACACTGTTAGCCTCAATCTTAATTATCTGGACGTTGAAATGTTAGCCAGTTAATCTGCTCCCTATATTCAAATTTACTGACTGAGAAATTGTGGGTAACGGACATATATGGGTAAAGAACGAGCGTTAACACTGGAATCCCTGCGGGTTATGGATGCAATAGAACGTCGGGGAAGTTTTGCGGCCGCAGCGGATGAGTTGGGAAGAGTGCCTTCTGCATTAAGTTATACCATGCAGAAACTGGAAGAAGAGCTGGATGTTGTGCTGTTTGACCGCTCCGGACATCGCACAAAATTTACCAATGTTGGCCGAATGTTGCTTGATCGGGGCAGGGTACTGCTTGAAGCCGCAGACAAGCTCACTACCGATGCACAGGCACTTGCCCGTGGCTGGGAAACCCATTTATTTATCGTCTGTGAAGCCTTGTTTCCTGTTGAGTCACTCTTTCCCCTTGTGGACAAGCTGGCGAATAAATCGAATACTCAGCTTTCATTAGTCACAGAAGTGCTGGCAGGTGCCTGGGAACGTCTGGAAACTGGCTATGCAGATATTGTGATTGCGCCAGATCTTCATTTCAGGGCATCAGCAGAAATCAACTCACGCCCTCTTTACTCCATCAAGAATGTTTACGTTGCCAGTATGGATCATCCTATCCACAATGAACCGGAACCTTTATCCGATGCTACGCGGGTTAAATACCGAGGAATAGCGGTAGCTGATACGGCAAGAGAACGCCCGGTGCTGACAGTCCAGCTACTGGATAAGCAACCCCGGTTAACGGTCAGTTCGCTGGAAAATAAACGGCGGGCGCTGTTGGCCGGTCTGGGGGTCGCAACAATGCCCTATCCGATGGTGGAGAAAGATATTGCAGAAGGTCGTCTGCGGGTTGTTGGTTCGGAATATATCCATGAAACTAACATTATTATGGCATGGCGGCGTGATCGGATGGGAGAAGCCAAGGCATGGTGCCTGCGGGAAATTCCTAAATTATTCAAGTAGTATTATCAAAAAGCCCCTGAGTGATAGGGGCTTTGCTGTGTGAGGGTATTTTGTATTATGGCAGGTAATTACCAGTTCTTTTTCAGCAAGCGGTCAATACTGAATTTGCCCGGTCCCATCATTGCCAGCAACAGATAACCTGCACCGATGGAGAAGTTTTTCAGGAACATCGTCTGGTTCATATCATCTGAAAAATCATAGTGGAACAGCAGTGCGGTCAGGATACAGAAAATAAAAGTGAATACGGCTGTCGTACGGGTCAACAATCCGAACAGTACAGCGAGGCCACCGCCGAGTTCAAGCAAGATAGTGAGTGGCAGTAAAATGCCGGGCACGTGCATTGCTTCCATGAATTCCTGTGTGCCTGCATAAGCACTCCCTAACTTCCCATAGCCTGCAATAATGAACAGGACTGAAATTAAAATACGTGCGACTAATAAACCACTATCTTCAAATTTTTTCATGAACGTCTCCAGGCGTGTGTTCTAAAAAGCACAATTAAGCTCATCATTTATTGATGGTATTTGTTGATGGAGAGTATTCTAAGGAGAGGTGTCATTGGTTGATAGTAAGGAATATTAACAATTTAATGCAATTTTTTTGAAGGAATACCACAATATACGTAAAGAGATTTGAAAAAGAATAATCCGGTAGAAAATATTAACGTTTGTTAAAGATATTACGGGCAGTATCAATGAGTTTCCAGACGCCAAGTATACGGAGCGACCAACGATAAAGCTTTTTAGGGTGGCGGATGCCATAGAGCAGTAATAGGCCACTGCCGACAGCAAAGTAAGGTTTGAAAGAGAGCAGTGTCTGCCAGCTATGATCGTAAGTGCGGGTAAGGGCGAGCCATTGTTGACCGTGCTCTGAAAGAGACTGACGCTGTAGCTGGATTTGTTGTAGTAATGCCTGCTTGCGCTCTTCCCGTTGCAGGCGTCGCGGCTTATTCATGGTCATTTTCCAACATATTGCGATCGATTCTGAGTTGCTCTCGGGTAGCATTGAAAAAAGCCAGATGGCGGGATTTTCTGATAGTCCAAATCGTGCCAAGCACGGCGAGAAGCAGCAAGGTTCCTGCGGCAATAGCGATAATGGTCATCTGGTAGACCGGATCAACGGCCAGAAAGACCAGTATTAACAAACATGTTATGCCAAGGGCTGCGAATAACAGCGTGAACCCTACCAGCAACAGTAATTTCACCAGCGTGGCGGCTCCCTCTTCCAGCTCAACCGCTGCAAGCTGAACTCGGGTTTCAACCATGCCGACAATCAGAGTTGCTACTCGCCGTAAGGTATTAAATACTCCTCTCCCCGGGCCTTGTGAATGGGGTAATTGCGTCATATTAGCGTCTTGCCAGTAATACACCTAGTACGATACCTACTGCTGCACCGATACCTACACCGGTCCAGGGATTATCGCGGACATAATTATCTGCACGACCGGCTATTTCTTTGGTCTGGCCTGTAAGTTTATCGCCGGCATCACTGATAACAGTGCGGGCATCTTTCAACATTTTCTCTGCTTTATTGCGAATTTTCTCCAGTTCTGCTTTGGATTGTTCACCAGAGCTGTTGAGAACTTCTTCCAGAGTATCCGCAAGGGACTGTAATTCAGCACGTAATTCGTCAGAGTTTTTTTTCTGTGGCATGGAATTCTCCTCGTATATATACGGTGAATGAATTTCTACCATAGACGTTTTTGTAAGGAGTTTAAAGGCAAGATGGTGAAAAATTATTACATGATGCGACAGATTAATCCTAAATATATAGCAGGAATTAGTGTTCAAACCCCTGCAACATGGTTATCCGCAATGCTACAGGGGAAATAAAGCGGGAGAATTATTGGGTAGAATTATTTGTGCGTTTTTTGCGCCAGATAAACGTCAGGCTACCAATTAAACCGATCAGTAACAGACCTACAGGCAGCAGCACCAGAAAGTTCATCAGATAGTGTTCATACTCGCGGAATAGGGGGCTTTTACCGAGAGCATAGCCCAGAGTCATCAGGATAATGACCCATAGGAAACCACTGAGCCAATTGAATATCTGAAAACGTGTATTATTCAGTCCGGCAAGACCTGCCAGTGTAGGCAGTAATGTTCTGACAAAAGCGATGAAACGGCCGATTAGCAGTGCTGACAAGCCATGACGATGGAAGAGATTATGGGCACGTTGATGATAATGGGGAGGAAGATGGGACAGCCATCCCTGCACTAATTTTGTGTTCCCCAGCCAGCGTCCCTGAAGATAGCCAACCCAGCAACCGAGACTTGCACCCGCGGTAAGAACAATTAATGTAATGGAAAAATCCATTGTATCCTGAGCAACCAGAACGCCAACTAATATCAGTAAACTATCGCCGGGCAAAAATGCCGCAGGTAACACCCCATTTTCCAGAAACAGGATTGTGAATAGCAGAAGGTAAATGACCCAAACTAATGAGGGGTTAGCTAGTGTTGCGTAATCTTGGTGCCAAAGTGCATAAATAAGGTCTGTTACAATTTCCATCAAATGTTCCTAAAACGCGGGTTAAGGATTACATCTTACTTTTATGGTGTATTTATGATTTTTTACTATTAAATAATCATAATATACAAAAAGTTATATACGGATTGACAATTATGAGCCTTCAAACTCCTTTCAAATGGCATGAATAAATGACAGGGACACTCTAACAAAATCATCAGTAGTGAAACAGAAAATTTTGGTGAGCAATTGAACATTTGTATGAATATAAAAGTAACATCGCCCAGAGATATCAATTAATTAATTCAGTTACGAAGTTTGCATAAAATAACTCTGTTTTCTGATTTTCCCTGTTGTATAGCTGTATTTCTGCTTTTTCCAGCCAGAATAACTTCGTTTTATCATCACATAGTAAAAATAATCCATAAATAATATTGGAGATAATGCCGATGATGGTGACTATCGCCAAAGCGGGTTATCCGTATAATTATTTGATTATAAAATATAAATTTTAATCCTCATTCCTTTTGGGATTTCAGGGATGCCTGATGAAATAGGAAATGTGTAGAATGGATCACACAAATGTGACTATTTTGTTATCACTTGTTGAGTTGGTTGTATATTTTTATTAATTATTATTTTCAGTTTTCTGAACTTTCCTACTACTGGAAAAGCAAACACAAAACCAACAGGCTGATTAAGCCAAAATATCAAATGGATAGGCTATGGAAAAACAACAAAAAGGCTTTGTGCAATATATTGTACAGGGAAGCCTAGTCACACAAATTATCATCGGATTAATTGCAGGGGTATTACTGGCATGGGTAATGCCTTCTGCTGCTCAATCAACCAGCTTATTAGGTGAGCTTTTTGTCGGTGCTTTGAAAGCGGTTGCACCGGTTCTGGTTTGGGTTCTGGTTATGTCTTCTATTGCGAATCATAAGAAAGGCCAGAAAACTAATATCCGACCGATTGTCGTTCTCTATATTATGGGAACCTTCCTTGCTGCTGTTGTCGCTGTGATCGGCAGTATTTTATTCCCGTCAACATTAATACTGGTGACGAATGAAGCTCAAATGTCACCACCGGATAATATCGTTGAAGTATTGAAGGGAGTATTGCTCAATGTGGTTGCTAACCCGATTGATGCGATATTGAAAGGGAATTATGTTGGTATTCTAGCATGGTCAATCGGGTTGGGTATCGCATTACGCCACGCGAAGGAATCGACCAAATCAGTGGTGCAGGATTTGGCTGAAGCGGTGACTCAGGTTGTTCGTGTTGTTATTCGTCTGGCTCCTCTCGGGATTTTTGGTCTGGTTGCTTCCACTATTGCCACAACAGGTTTCGATACATTGCTCGGTTATGGACATCTATTGGTTGTACTGCTGAGCTGTATGATTGTTGTTGTACTGGTTGTTAACCCATTAATTGTATATTGGAAGATACGTCGCAACCCTTACCCACTGGTTTTTGACTGCCTGCGCGAAAGTGGTGTGACCGCTTTCTTTACCCGCAGTTCTGCCGCCAATATCCCGGTTAACATGGCAATGTGCCGCCGTATGAATCTGGATGAGGATACCTATTCAGTCTCAATCCCATTGGGAGCAACAATCAATATGACGGGTGCCGCGGTGACCATCACGGTATTGACGCTGGCGGCGGTAAATACACTGGGTATATCTGTTGATATTCCAACAGCAATATTGCTGAGTGTGGTTTCAGCAATTGCAGCATGTGGAGCATCGGGGATAGCAGGCGGGTCATTATTATTAATCCCTCTGGCATGCAGTATGTTCGGTATCTCCAATGAGATTTCCATGCAGGTTGTTGCCGTAGGTTTAATTATTGGTGTATTGCAGGATTCGGCTGAAACCGCCCTGAATTCCTCAACAGATGTATTGTTTACTGCCGCAGTCTGTCAGGCTGAAGATGCCAAACAGGTACCTGAAGAGTTAGCACGGCGCTAATGATAAACAGCAAGAGTGACAATAAGCGGTAGGTTTATTGTCACTCTTCTTTTATCCGCTCTTTATTTGTATTAACTTTTCATTTCTGCACTAAATCTTTACTGCCAGCCGGGTTCCCTGATCAATCGCTCTGCGGGCATCCAGCTCGGCTGCGACATCGGCTCCACCAATTAAATGTACACTTTTATCCATATCCTGTAGTGGCTGATACAGCGCTTTCAGCGGCTCCTGTCCTGCGCAGATCACCACATTATCGACTTCAAGACATTGCTGCTCACCCTCACGGCTGATATGTAATCCTTGATCATCAATTTTCAGGTACTGGACATTATTCAGCATCGTGATGCCACGCATTGAGAGACTAGCCCGGTGGATCCAGCCAGTGGTTTTACCCAGACCTTCCCCGACTTTAGTCTCTTTGCGTTGTAACAGATAAATTTTCCGGGGCGAGAGTTCCACTCGTGCGCCTTCTGGCTGTAATCCGCCCCGGTGAGAAAGCGTCTGGTCGATCCCCCATTCCTGAGAGAATGCGTGGCTGCTCAGGCTGCTGCTTTGCCCACTCTGGCTCAGATACTCCGCAGTATCAAAACCAATCCCACCGGCACCGATAATAGCAACGCGCGGCCCGACAGGACGTTTATGCTTTAACACATCCAGATAAGTCAGGACTTTTTCATGGTGAATGCCATCAATAGCGGGTGTCCGTGGTGTAATGCCGCTGGCAATGACGACTTCATCAAATGAAGCAAGTTGTTCTACTGTTGCAGTGTGATTAAGTCTGACGTCAACGCCATTTAGCGCCAGCTGGCGTTCAAAATAGCGCAGTGTTTCATGGAACTCTTCTTTACCCGGGATCTGCTTAGCAATATTAAATTGCCCGCCAATTTTATTTTCACGCTCAAATAATGTGACATGGTGCCCGCGGCTGGCGGCTGTGGTAGCGAAGGATAAACCAGCCGGCCCGGCTCCGACTACGGCAATAGTTTTGGGAGAAGTCACGGGTTCAGCAATAAATTCTGTTTCATGGCAGGCGCGTGGATTGACCAGACATGAAGTCAGTTTACCGACAAATATTCTGTCCAGACACGCCTGATTACAGCCAATACAGGTGTTGATTTCATCCGCCCGGTTTTGTTCTGCTTTTAGCATAAATTCCGCATCGGCGAGAAAAGGACGCGCCATAGAAACCATATCGGCACAGCCCTCGCTGAGTATCTGCTCTGCAACATGGGGGTCATTGATACGGTTAGTCGTAATCAAAGGGATTTTTACTTTCCCCATCAGTTTTTTGGTCACCCAGCTAAACCCGGCTCTGGGCACCATTGTGGCGATTGTCGGGATACGGGCTTCATGCCAGCCAATACCGGTATTGATGATGGAAGCTCCAGCCTGTTCAATGGCCAGAGCCAGTTGCTCGATTTCCTGCCAGTCAGATCCTTCTTCCACTAAATCCAGCATGGAAAGGCGATAAATAATGATGAACTGCTTCCCGACGATAGCGCGCACCGCTTTGACAATTTCTATGGCAAAACGCATGCGGTTTTCGAAACTGCCTCCCCATTGATCCTGCCGATGGTTAGTGCGGGCAACCAGAAACTGATTAATGAGATAGCCTTCTGACCCCATGATTTCAACACCATCATACCCGGCTTGCTGCGCCAGTTGAGCACAGCGCGCAAAGTCACTGATGGTTTGTTGTATATCCTCTTCAGTCATTTCTTTAGGGATAAATGGGTTAATCGGAGCCTGAAGAGCAGAAGGAGCAACCAGTTTTTTTTGATAGCTATAACGCCCGGTATGCAGGATCTGGAGAGCAATTTTGCCACCGGCCTGATGTACTGCATCTGTAATGAACTTATGGTGAGGTAACTCATCTTCACTGTTCAGCACACTTGCACCTGCCGAAACTACGCCTTGTGGATTGGGAGAAATACCCCCTGTGACAATAAGGGCAACCCCTCCAGCAGCCCGTTCGGCATAGAATTGAGCCAGCCTTCGGGTTCCGTCAGGGTGTTCTTCAAGCCCTGTATGCATCGAACCCATCAGGACGCGGTTCTTTAAGGTAGTAAAGCCTAAATCCAGAGGGGTAAATAAGTGAGGGTAATTGCTCATTACAGTCTCCATCGAATAATTTGACGACTCACACATTATTATTGTTTTCAATATGGCTTAGCGGTTCGCTAAGTGGTCGGATGAGATTGGTACAAATTTAGACGGTTCCAGTCTGATTGGAATCACTTTGTTAATTGATTGTGACAGATATCATGAAATCATCTTACTCAATGGGTTTGAAGATTTAGTTAAATAAAATTTCATTTTGAATAAATCCCACAAAAACACTTCACATGAATGTAATATTTATTTAACTTTCATTTAAGATAATGAGGATTTTTTCAGTTACCCTGCCGCCGGTAAAAATCAGCCTTGTTTATAGGTTGTCTTTAAAAATAGTGCATAGCAGTAAAAAGTAAAAATATCCAAGGATAACAATATTATGCAAAACATAACTGAACAAGTCACTTTAACAGGAAAACATGTCACTTTAGTACCTTTGACGCAGGAAAGGCATGATGAGTTCGTCAACGCTATTGAAGATGGTCAATTACATCAGTTGTGGTGCGCCAATGTACCTGCTCCGGATGGTTTGAAAGCTGAAATTGACCGCCGTCTGGGCCTACATGCACAGGGAAAAATGCTACCTTTTGCTGTTATTGATAATCAAAGGAATGTGGCAGTAGGTATGACATCCTATATGAATATTGATGATACGCTCCCGAGGCTGGAGATTGGTTCGACCTGGTATGCTAAATCAGCGCAACGCACGCCTATTAATACAGAAACAAAATACCTGTTAATGGAGTACGCGTTTGAAAAACTCGGTTGTGTTGCTGTGGAGATACGCACTCATTTTCTGAATCAGCAGAGTCGCAGAGCAATTGAACGCTTGGGGGCAAAGCTGGATGGCATTTTGCGTAATCATTTACGGACAAAAAATGGCACAATTAGGGATACTTGCATATACAGTATAGTACTCAGCGAATGGCCTGCCATAAAAACGCATCTTACATGGTTAATGGCGAAGCCTCGCTGAATGTCGTATCAGAAAACTCGTTTTTTGTGATGATTATTAATGGGTGAGAGCGCTTTTAATATGGCTCTCCAAATCATCCAGTAACTGATAACGGCGACGATATTCTGAGCGTTTTTTGCTGGGGATCTCATCCAGTGGTTTTCTTTCAATGATTGATGGCAGATGAAAATCGTTATTATCTTTTCTGGAACCACTCAGAGATTCCCAGAACGCATTATAGTCAGCCACCATCAGGTGTTTTTTCTTATGCCAATAACGGATACTGCGATAGATATGAGTTTCGTTGCTGACGGCTAAGATCTGCTCACAGTTGGTATGTTCAGCAAAACGGCAAATAGATTCGATCAATAAACGTTTAGGGAATAAACCATGACACTCTTTTGTTGCATTACGGATAATATCCAGAGAATTATCCCCTTTAGCTGGGCCTTGTAATACACCAATAAATAATGTTTGCTTGCCATTAACTTTTAATAAAGTGAATGCACATTTTGCCAGAATGACATTATTTTCTGTAGTCATATATAAAGATAGCTCACCTTCTTTATTCAGGTTATCCAAAGAGTCTATATATATATTAAACGACTCGTTTTTCCCCTGAATAGTTGCCAGTAAATAAGCATCAGTATTAAATATCTTGTCAATAACAGTCGGAGCAAGCTGTTGAAATAAAATTTTATAATGCTCACTAATTGCATGAACAATCTGGTTTCGTTTGAAATTAATACTCAAATATGGACGATGTGGTTTACAGGGCAAACTCGGTTGTTTTTTTAAAATATCTTGATAAATAGGTGTGCTGGCAATTCTGTCCAATAGTTTAAATGTAGAAACAGGTGTAAAAAAACTGCGTAAAGCAAATTTCGCCCGATTGCTCGAGGAATGCCAGTGTAGCCCTGGTGTAATACGTTTCCCGACAAGGTCGGTAAACAGTTTTATGCCTGAATACGTTTTAGTTTCAGATTGTTGTAGATACTTCATTAGTTATAAATCCAAAATAAAAAAAGCAGTGGCGCTATTCTACCACTTTTTTATTGGATATATACTCATCATCTTTCAGATTTTCTCTTTGGTGATCTATAGTTACTCGCTAAAGTTACTACTTTAATGAGTAGATGGTTATCTATGATCCCTAGAAAGCTGGCTATCTGAGCTTTATAATGTAGCTATGAGTCTGCCAAATATATCATATTGACTTTAAAGAATTCTTTAACTTTATCTAAATTATTTTTACATAAATTTTCATTTTACAGCATTTTCGATACAGACTATTTTTTAATGGATGTTGAATAATTTAATTTATTTCTTATTTAACGAGTGAACGAAGAATTATTTATAAGTAATTATACAACTGTTGATAAAACATTAACCCGGAATATTAATTTTTATTCCGGGTGATAAATATATTTTTTGCAGGCAAGCAAATATTATGCAAGCTTCATATGAAGTAACGGGAATGGATTCCCTTGCCCGTCAGTTTCTGAACGGGAAAAAGTTTTAAACCCCATATACTGGTAGAAACCGACACCTTGTTGATTTTGCTCGTTCACATCCAGCTCATTAATTTTTAATTCACGGATTGCAAACTCTAATAACATTTTGCCAACGCCTTTTCCACGCATCTCTGGTGATACAAATAGCATTTCCACCCGATTTTGCTCGACACTTAAAAAACCTGCCACGTTATTCTGCTCGTTCACTATCTTATAAACGTTCAGATTGGGTAAGTACTCATTTACTAATGGACGCAACTCATCGATCATTCCCAGAGGTAAAAAATCATGAGTGGCGCGCACTGAGGCTTCCCAAATTTGGATTAGTGTCGGGAAATCATGTTCGGTAGCTTGCTGTATCTGCATTAAAATATCTCCGTGTTTTTAATTTGCCAGTACACGATCTTTGCGACAAATAGCTGCTAATAGCATATAAACCGCAGTAGTCAGTAAGACAAGGAAGAAGAAGTCCATTAATCCATTATTCTGCATCGCTCCGGTATGCTGAACCGCATGATGTTGAAACATGAAGTTCCCAGCCCCTAATGGCCCCATAGCAGAACCGATACTATAACTTAACAGCATAACCTGAGTTGCGGCGACAATATAGGATGAATCCAGTTTGTCACAGGCAAGTGTGATGGCGAGTGGATAGAGGGCAAAAGATGACATGCCTAACAGCGCCAGCGCCACGATCATGACGATATAACTTTCAGAAAGGTAGGTCATACCGACAGCAAATACACCTAACAGTGAAGCCATTGCCAGTAACAGGGTTTTACTGACTATAATGGACAGCTTGCTGATAATAGGCTGAATGGCCATTCCACCCAGAATAATCGCGGCCATTAATACACCGACCTGTTCGGTATTGAACTTACTTTGACTCAATGATAAAGGCATCAGGCCATAGATAGTCCCCATCACAATCCCTGAAGTCAGACAGCCGACAATTGCCGGTTTACTGAAACGAGTGATTTTTTTCAGTGACAGACGCTGGTGCTGTAATGCCGGAGGCTGACCCTGACGTAAAAATAATGGCGGCAGAGTGGCAATCAGTAATAACGCTAAAATAACTGCAAAAGGAATCACTCCCTGAGTGCCGATAAAGCCAATGCCCAGTTGACCGAGTGTTGTACCACCATATAGCGACGTCATGTAAAGACCCAGACGTTTTGCACGTTCTTTAGGGCTGTCGCCAATCAATAACCACGATTCAACCACCACAAAAACACCGGCAACAGCTACTCCGGCTATGCAGCGAATAAGCAACCACATTTCTTTATTGGGAAAGAAAGGCAATACCATAACTGTTGCTGCTAAAAGCAGCAAAAAACTTACAAATGAAAAACGGTGCCCTATTTTGGCAATAACAGGTTCAATCATGAGTGAGCCTATTAATAAACCAACGTAATAAGAACTGGCTAACCAGCTTGCGTAGCCTGTATCGATGCTGAACCCCGCCATTGATAACGGAATTAAGCTCATCAGGTAACCAGAAGCAATCGCAAACACAGTCAAGCCCGCAACAGGTACAAATGCACTGTCATTCTTGCGCAGCAGTTTCACTACTGTCGTCTCCACATAAAAAAATCAGTCAGGTATGCGCTGCTTCTCATCAGGATCTTGCCGAATGGCAATAACGACATATACCAAGGACAGGGATATGTCGTAGTGATTCAAGCAGTGATATTTTGCTCAAGAGTCTTGAGTTGTGCGGACTATAGCCGTTTCTATCAGATAGATACAATGAGAAAAACTGATACTGATGAATGAAAAGATTTATGAAGACAGGGAAGATAATGAAAGGGCAATTATTAGCATTTATTGTAGTTGAAATCTAATAGTTCATACCAGCTTTTAAATGAAAATAAAGTCAATTTATTGTTTTATAATGAATTAATTGGGTTTGGATAACCATGAATTTAGTATTAAAGTTAATAGTCTAATTATTATAAGAGATCATTAAAATTACTATGTGGCATATGCTATCCCGATTTTATAGCTCTTAAATTCGGTTGAAAATGTTATGAGATAAAGATAAGGAATTCCTGCGTCAAAGAGTTATTGAGCTGTAGTATTGTGCGCTATATTTTGTGTTTAGTCTGTGTAGGATAAAAACAAGAAGTATCATTTTGACTTCAATTCGACTTCTTGTTTTTTTCCATTTAAATCAATACCAACGCTTGATCACCAGCGAAGTATTAATCCCGCCAAAAGCAAAGTTATTGCTCTGGATAAACTCAGTCTGGATTGTACGTGGTTGATGCATAATGTAATCCAGTTCACCGCAAGCCGGATCAACTTCATTCAAGTTGATGGTCGGTGCGAACCAGCCTTCATTCATCATTTCAATACTAAGCCATGCTTCCAGAGCACCGCAGGCACCCAGTGTGTGACCGAAATAGCTTTTCAGTGAGGAGATCGGCGTTCTGTTACCAAAGATGTTGAAAGTCGCCTGACTTTCCGCGACATCTCCACGCTCAGTTGCTGTACCGTGAGCGCTGATATAACCAATATCCGCAGGTTGAAGCCCGGCTGATTTCAGCGCCATTTCCATACAGATTTGCATCGTTTCTGATTTTGGCTGGGTGATATGAGAGGCATCACAATTAGTGGCAAATCCGATAATTTCACCGTAAATTTTTGCACCACGTGCTCTGGCATGTTCCAGCTCTTCGAGAATAAGGGTGCCTGCGCCTTCGCCAATCACTAAGCCGTCACGATTAGCATCAAATGGGGAAGGCGTTGTTTTTGGTTCGCTGTTTTTCTGGCTGGTGGCGAATAGGGTATCAAATACAGCGGCTTCCGATGGGCACAATTCTTCAGCACCACCAGCAACCATCACAGTCTGATAACCATTACGAATGGCTTCCCATGCATAACCGATGGCCTGACTGCCAGAGGTACAAGCGCTTGAGGTTGGAATGACTCTGCCACGCAGCCCGAAAAACAGACCTGTGTTGACCGCAGTGGTATGAGGCATCATCTGCACATAAGTTGTGCCGGTAATATTATTGGTATGCTTTTCGGTTAGCATGGTGGCGAATTCACTGACGGGTTTAGTGCTGCCTGTTGAGGAACCATAAGCAATACCAGTTTCACCATTTGTCAGGATAGGATCGCCAATCAGCCCCGCCATTTCAAGCGCCAGCTCAGTTGCCCGAGTGGACATCAGTGAAACACGTCCCATAGAACGGATACGCTTGCGGGTATAGTGATCAGGCAAAGTAAAATCAGTAACGGGAGCCCCAAGATGAGTATTAAGCCCATCATATTGTGCCCATTCAGGCATTTGCTGCACTGCATTCACGCCGGATTTTAACCCAGAGGAGACCGATTGCCAGTCGTGCCCCAAAGCGGTGACCCCACCCATTCCTGTGATGACGACTCTGCGTGTCATAGCATTCCTCCATTGACGGAAATTACCTGACGGGTGACGTAGCCTGCAATATCAGACATTAAATAACTGGCAAGTCCGGCAACTTCATCTGCCTGTCCCATGCGTTTCATAGGAATCATATTCATAGCTTCTTTTAAAGCGATTTCTTCAATTTGGATCATATCGGTATCGATTAATCCAGGTGCAATACAGTTCACGGTGATTTTTCGTTTTGCCAGTTCAATTGCAAGCGCTTTAGTTGCGCCGATAATGCCTGCCTTAGCCGCACTATAGTTGACTTGTCCACGGTTACCCATCAAACCGGAGACAGATGACAACGTGATAATGCGACCACCCTGACGTAGTCCAATCATTGGCATCATGCAGGGATGTATCACATTGTAAAAACCATCCAGATTAGTATGAATGACACTATCCCAGTCACTTCCGTCAAGTGCTGGAAATGCTCCATCTTTAGCGATACCAGCATTACAAACAATGCCGTAGTAAGCACCGTGTACTTCGATATCTTTTTCTAATGTTGTACGGCAGGCATCGCGATCTGAGATATCAAAACTTAATATCCGTCCGTTGCCACCGTTAGCCTGGATCTGTTCCAGCGTTGCTTCTGCACCTTTCGCATCGCGGTGATAGTGAACAATAGTGGTGAACCCATCTGCTGCTAATTGGCAGGCGATTGCCCTGCCGATCCCTTTGCTGGCACCAGTGACTAAAACTGAACGCATTATACTGCTCCATCCCGTTTAAATAGTTGTTTAAGTTCTTCTTTTTCTGGTTGGTAGGTATTCAGTCGGCCTGTTACCAGTACGGTACCGTTACAGCTGACTTCACCTTCAAAACTACCGAATTTTTCATCCTGCAATAACAGATTCATTCGAATATCCAAAATACTGCCGTATGTGAACGCAGGAACCTGATTGCGCACTGCCCTGCCGCCAAGTAGCATACCCAGAGATGAATCTTCTTCCTGCCGTTCTTTGCGATGCCAGCCAGACCAAACTCCGACAGTTTGTGCCATCATTTCAATGGCAAACCAGTTTGGCAGATTCTGTTCTGCGTTAAGGAAAGGTGCCAGTACGCCTTCATGGTTAACTGTTACCTGACAATGCACGCTTTCACTGGAGACACTTATAACCTTTTCCAGCAGCACCATCGGGGCTTCGTGGGGGATATAGTGATGGACGGGTAAATAAGAGTGAGCGGGTGAGTAGTCAGACATTATACAGCTCCCAGAATCAGACTGGTGTTATTTCCGCCAAAAGCAAAGGAGTTGGACATGACAACCGGTTTTTCTAACAGCACAGATTGTGCCAGAAGGCCACAGCTTGCCAACGAAGTATCTATTCCCGAACGGGAGAAATCCTGTGCTGGTAAGGGTAATTTCCGGCTCAGCAACAGCCAGCACAAACCAGCTTCACAGGCTCCAGCGGCACCGAGAGTATGGCCTGTCAAATGCTTGGTTGAACTGCATGGGGTACTCTCGCCAAAGAGCTGATTGATGATCAGTGATTCCATCTGGTCATTGAGTTTTGTTCCCGTTCCGTGCAGGTTGATATAGCCAATCTCTTGTGTGGAGAGTCCTGCATTACTTAATGCCATATTGATAGCTTCAGTGGCACCCTTTCCTTCAGGATGAGGGGCTGACATATGCCAGGCATCACTAGATTCACCTGCCCCAAGCAGTGCTACGGAGTGGGGTTCCCGTGTCAGCAATAACAGGGTAGAGGCTTCACCGATAGTGATGCCCTGACGATCCTGGCAAAATGGTTCACACAATGTTTCCGAGAGAGCCTCAAGGCTATTGAAGCCGTTGATCGGCATACGGCTAAGGGTATCCGCCCCTCCCACAATGGCCACATCAACCATTCCCATCTCGATCAGACGCTGACCACTGATAATCGCCCGTGAACTGGATGAGCAGGCGGTGGAAATGGTGAAAGCCGGTCCTGTCAATTCAAGGTAATTAGCAATAAATCGGGAAGGATCGCCCAGCTCCTGCTGATAATAGTGATAGGATTCATCGGGTTGTTGGTTAACTGTCCGGTTGACATGGGTATCACCTTCGTTAAGGCCGGAAGTACTGGTTCCCATAATGACGGCGATCCGCTCCCGTCCATATTGTGCTATGGCTTTATCCAATTGGGGTTTTATCTGCATTAAGGCAGCCAGTAATAGCTGGTTGTTGCGGCTATTATGCTGGTGCAAATGCGGGGGAATAGCAGGCAATTCAGCATCAACGCCTCCCAGACAGCAGGTTTTATCAGGCTGTAACCAGCCTGAGCGCGCATACATGCCGGGAGCGTGCCCGGAAACCAGATTCTGTGCAATGTCATCTACATTATTACCCAAGGCATTAAGCATGCCTACGGCAGAAATATAAATCATGTTTTACTCTTCTAAATTCTGAATGGCGATGTCATAACCAAAAATAAACTGCCGGACGTGTATCGGATACCGTCTGCCATTTTGGGTGTCATATTGAATTTCAGTAATTAAATGACCTTTATTATCATGTAATTGTCTGATGTTATCCGTGTCCTGTAGCGTCCATCCTTCAGGCAGGAGTGGAAGCCATGAAGAAACCGGCCAGTAACTGAGCATGATATCGGCCAGAACCTGGCTGGCAGGCGGAATTTCCGGTAGTACCAGAGATTGTTCCGAATGGATGCCATTATGGTCGTAAGTCAGTTTGAACAGACGAATACCCAGTGATGATAAGCCAGCCAGTGATAGCTGGTCTTCACTTGCGTTTAGCAGAACAATTAATGACTGCTGTTTGCCTTTCACTGTTGCGGTCAATAATTGCTGTTCATTGATGGCTGGCGTGATACCCGGTGCAGGCAGTGAGACACGTACTCCCGGTTTCAGCCATGCTTTGGGAGAGCCATTTTCCGGCAAATTAGTACAGGCTGCCAGCAGACATACCAGTGGCAGGATAAATAATCGCATCATGCTTTTTTGTTCCTTTTGGGACGTTCAGGCATTGCCAGTGGTGAGAGCAGAAATGCCGTGAAAATTCCGCTACATAATACAATGCCAAAACTACTGATTGCTTGAGTACTGCTGAATACCAGCATGCCCAGAGTGAGCAGGGACGTGCACATGGCAACGGTGATTGCCAGTAGCGAAGTCAGTGGTGTGCCACGAGGATTGCTAAAAAACAGGGTATAGTTAATACCGATCCCCAGAACCAGCACCAGTGCCAGTATTGAGAATAGATTGAGACTGTAGCCGCTGAAGCCGAGAACAGCCAGTGCACAGCCGAGTGATAGCAGCGATGGCAGGATACTGACTGCACCACGACGCAGACCAAGCCTGATCACATAACTGATCCCGATTAAGACAATGGAGCCTGCCAGCAACCAGCCAAGTATGGTGCGATAAAACTGGAACATTTCATCAAATGCCAGTTTGCGATCGACCCAACTGATGCCGGTTTGTTTCTCGGCTAACTGACGCATAAGAACACTGTCTTTCACACCTGTTACCGGAAGTAGAACCCCACTCTGGCCGTTTGGCAACGTGATCCACATTAGGCGCCAGCCTTCGCTGACTACACTATTGAGCCAGTCATCAGGCATAACAGTCATTGGGTTTAAATCCGGCTGTTTTACCGGCAGCCCTGTTTCTGTCAGACGTGCCATGATATTCGGAACAGAGGCTTTGAGTAGCTTCAGATCTTTCTGCTGTTGAGCAAGAGAAGATAATGGCAGCCGCTGATAGTTTTCGAACGTACCTCGCTGTTTTTCCAGCGCCAGTCGGGGGATAAAATTTTCCAGACGTTGTAGAGTCTGTTCTGCATTATCGCCATAAACAACAAACCATTTCTGATCACTCCTTTGTCCGGTTAGTTCGGCGATACGTTTTTCCTGTTGGTGAATATCCTGAGGTAGCGCTTGTAGCTGAGCGATATCATCATTGATGTGTAAACGGGAAATGCCGATTAGAGCAAATAGCGTCAGAGTGACAGGTAGCCCGAGGTAAAACACTTTGTTACGTCGCCACAATGCCAGCCAGCGCATTAGCATAATCATCGCCGGGATTGGGCGAACAGGCAGATTCTTAGCCAATATGGGATACCAGCAGATCACTGTCAGGCAAGAAGCGGTTAAGCCCGCAGCAGCGAATACAGCAAGCTGACGTAAACCGGGGAAGGGAGCAAACATCATGATCAAATAAGCAATGACGGTGGTTGCCAGTGCCATCAGCAGAGCAGCCAATACCTTGCGCATACTTTGCCACGGTGTAACTTCCTGCCCGTGAACCATGCGTTCAGTCAGATAATAAATCGCATAGTCGGCAGAAATACCGATGATACTGATGCTCATAACCAGCGTCATAAAGTGAAGTTCACCGAATATACCCAATGTCACAACCGTGCCTGCCAATGCACCCATACTGATGGAGAGAACACACAACAGCAGCGGCTTCAGTGAACGAAACACACCGTAAATCAGCAGTAGCACTCCCAGTACGGTTGCACTGCCTAGTGTGGAAATATCGTGTTTTGCTTGTTGGCTGGCATAATCACTATAAAACAGAGTTCCCCTTGAGATCACTTTTGCATCAGGGAAACGAGTTTTCAGCGATTGCTCCAGCTTACTCAGTTCGGTGACAGCCTGATGTGCCTGTTGCATATCAAACGAAGAGCCGTTCAGTTCAGCATGAAGCAGATACCAGATCCTTCCTGTGTCATCTTTGGCTGTCAGCCAGCCATGTTGTAGCCGTAACCGACTGGATGCCTGCTGGAGAGCTAGCTGTGACCCCCTGACCAACATAAGTGGATCATTGCTGAGCTCTTGCCCGCTGACGCCTGAGAAAGCCGAATAGACCTGAGACAAAATCCAGTTTGCCTGTTGAGTCCCCTCTGATTTCAGCCGGTCACGGGTCGCAGGATCAAGCATGGCATTACGGTGCTTATAGTAAAAAGTACCCCATGCCTGTTGTTGTTCTGCATTTATCGGCCCTTTGACATGAGACAGAAATGGTGTTTTTTCCAGCTGCTCCTGCCAATACTCAGCCGGTGCTACACTCTCTTCCGTTCCGGGGCTGACCATCCATACCAGCTGGCGATCAAGCCGCTGCATAAATTCATCTTTTAATGCTGGCGGCATATCTCCGGCGCTTTGCGCAGGTAAGAGTGCCAGCACGCTGGTGGAAAGGCGCGATTGTGGTAGCAGGATCGCTGATGAAACTACGAGAATAGTGCATATCAACAGCCAAAACAGTGCCAGCAGACGCGGATTAAAATTTGAAGTGTTGTTCTTCTTCATTACTTAGCATCTCTGGTGTTAATCGGTGTTTGGTAAAAAAGAGTTCAGTGCGATCACCTTGTTTATCGAGCAACAGAATCGAATTGAGATTGTCTTTGCCTTTTAGGGTAATGATGGTGAACAGTTTGTCCAAAGGGGAGGTTTTTGGCGTGAGTTCCAGTTGCCATGTTTCCTGTTCTAGTTCTTTGAACTCAATTTTAAAATTTTCTTCCAGTACAGCCCGATCAGCCTGAAATAGCGCACGCATCAGGTGATTGAACTGAAACATCTGAGGATTTGAATCCGCAGTAATAACCTGAGGTGCTTGCCCCGCGATAGCCTGAACCATCCGGTTGTCATCCAGCACTAAAGTGAGAGGAAAAGGTTTTTGCTGATGCCACCAAAGTCCTTTATGTTGAGCAACCAGCATTTCACCGCTGGAATTCAGTGGCTGCGGCATTCCCTGAATATGGCGCTCTTGGGTGAACTCAGCCCGCACTACCGGTTGTGTAGAGAAGCGTTGTTGCAGTTCTTCAAGCGTGACGGCATGAGCACAGTTATTGATAGCTAGGCTATTAATAGATAATAGAAGTACTGCCAACCAGAACTTTCTCATGGTTTGACTCCCATACGCTCAAACAGAATATCCGGGCTGACAAAGGACATTTCCTGAGTTTTCTCTGCAACAGCCACCTGAATGGTGTAACCCGTCGTTGTTTTGTTGCCGCTCTCAGCATCAAAAATTTGATAAACCAGTTTCAGACGGTTTTCAAACTCTTTGATGGTGGCTTGTACTCGTATTTTCTGACCGAATTCTATTGGGCGACGATATTTAATTTTTGCATCAACAACCGGCCAGACATAGCCTGATGCGATCATTTCTCGGTAGCCATAATTGAGCTGTTCCATCAGTGCTTCACGGGCAATTTCAAAATAACGAAAATAATTACCGTGCCAGACTACGCCCATCGGGTCGGTGTCATGGAAGGGGACGGTTAATTTAACCTCGCTGCTAAAACGGGGCGCTGTCAGCATTCCTTACTCCTTGGCTTTATTTGTAGGTAATTGCCAAAAATCGAAAAAGTTAAACCAATCAAGCGGAGATAACAGAGCATAATGCTCGAGGCGAGAAGCATAGTGATCAACCGCCTGCTGTAATGCCTGCTCTCTCTGTTTACGGGGAAGTTCCAATGGATCGGCGAAAGGTTCACAATAAATTCTGAACCGATGATTTTGCTTAAGAGCAAACATCAGCAAAACCGGGCAGTGTAATACGGATGCCAGAATAAACGGCCCTTGGGGAAAAGGTGCTGAATCACCAAGAAACTGACTCCAGATGACTCTATGCGTGCTGATACGGGATGGATTAACGGCGATGCGATCACCGACAATGGCTACCCATTCCCCGGCATCAATTTTTTCTTTCAGCAGGATAGCGGTATCTGCGCCTACATCCGTCACTGGCAATAAATTAATGCCCGCTTGTGGCGAGACTTCTTCAATAATTTGCTTAAAACGCTGGGCATGTTCAGTAAACACCAGAGCATTAATTGTTCGCTGTCCTGCATGTTGAGCCAGTGCCCGGCAAACTTCAATATCACCCAGATGAGAAACCAATAACAGTTTTCCGTGTGAGTCACCACCTAAAAGAATGGCCTCCGCACCGTCGGCAAATTCGATATCTTTGCCCCATTTCAGATCACCGCGCCAGCTTGCTATTTTATCCAGCATGGCACCACCAAAGCGCAAATAATGACGGTAACTATTAAGTCCGGAAGGAATAGCAATATTTTTGCGCTGCATGGTCTGTTTCAGGCGATTAAGGTATTGCTGTGATGCCTGACGCTGTACTCCACCGGTTGCCCAGAAATAACCTACAACCGGATAAAGTAACCATTCAAATGGCTTGCGTCCGAGACGGCGGTAAACTGCCAGCATAAACTTCATGCCATACAAACCATTACGCTCTTTAATATCAGACCAATGACGTCGCTTATCCCACCAGCGGCTAAGTAAAGAGCGCTTACGCCATAATAAAGCAGGAAGGCGTGGCAACATGGCAAAAAACAGGCGAGTGTGCATCCACGAAATGCTGAGATTGTCGTGTAAAGCGTGAAAATGGGATAGCCCATTTTCGGGATAAGTTACTTTTGTCGGGACAAATTCACTTTCCGTACCCTGCCAGTACAGACGGACCATGATTTCAATATCAAAGTCCATCCTGCGGCCGATACTCTTTTTTGTCAGTAAATTGAGAGTGGGAGCCAGTGGATAAACCCGAAAGCCGCACATGCTGTCTTTAATGGAAAGAGAAAGCGTTTCTACCCAGACCCAGAAATGCGTTATATAACGCCCGTAAAGCCGGGATTTGGGCACAGAGGCGTCATACTGCGGCAGGCCGGAAATCAGACGTTCCGGATATTGCTGAGCTTTGGATAAAAAAAGCGGAATATCTTCAAGGCAGTGCTGACCATCTGCATCAACCTGTAAAGCGTGACTATAGCCAGCGTTTACTGCTGCTCGCATTCCAGCCATTACTGCCCCACCTTTTCCCTGATTTTGTTCAAGGCGGATCAGGGAAACATCGGGGGTTACTGTGGCCAGATTTTCGAGGCAATGCTGTGTCGCTATGTCGCTGCCATCATCAACGATAAAGCAGTGAAGCTGATAGTGCGATAACCGTTCCAAGACAGCGGACATCGTTGCCCCGTGGTTATAGCAGGGGATGACCACGCATGGCGTAATCGTGTTTACGCTCAGCGACATAATTTGATTTTCCCCTGACTTGCCGTTTTGCACTCGCCACTATCGGGGGATTCCACATCATACTGAAAAGTCAGCTGATGCTTAGTTTCTTCCCAATGAATTTTTAGGCGTAGGTTATCCTCGGGCTGTAAAGGTAACTGAAATTTTACCATCTCAACAGAAGAACAATGCCAGCCCGGAGCAAACAGAGCTTGAGCATAATGCATAACCCAATCGATCTGAGCGACACCGGGCAAAAGTGGCTGAACGGAAAAGTGCCCGTGAAACCAACTCAGGTCAGGATCTAAATACAGGCGAATAATGGCCTCGTTTGGAGCAGGTTGCTCAAGATGGGTTTCAATGGGTTTCATTAAATAGCTCCTGTAACTCAGGCCATGAGCGTTTACTTTGGGCATTCAGTGGAATAGCGGTGGTTACTCGCCAGTAGCGAGGTAGTGCAACAGGTTCCAGCCAGGAAATGAGCTGACGGCGCCAATTCTGAGAGCATTTCCCGCTACCTTGTTGGAGGTAGTGCTGAAATGCGTCATCATCTAAAACAAGGACAGCCCCGATATAGTTGCGTTTTCCTCGATTGATGATCAGTGCTGCGGCATCGATAACCCCATCAATTGCACATAAACGACGTTCAATTTCAGACAGAGAAATACGTTTTTCTTCGATCTTAACTAAGCGATCACGACGCCCCTGAAGTGAGAAGTTCCCCTTTTCATCAAATAGCAGTCGATCATCCAGAACCATTCCATCTGTAGTAGAAAGCAGGGGGGAGTAAACGCGTAAGTTATTTTCCTTATCCTGCCGGAAAGAGACGTCAGCGAATGTCTTCCAGACTGAATGGTCTTCCCGGCGAGCTCGCCAGGCTATAATGCCTGTTTCGGTACTGCCATAAATTTCATTTGGGATGGTCTTGAGCCATTCTGTAGCGCGTTTGGCATCTGCAAAATTTAATGGCCCTCCGGCTGAAACCACGAAAGAGCAGTTTGGGGCAGGAAGAGAATCATCTAATCGTTGGAGAAATGCCGGGCTGCTGATCAGTGCGTAACGTGTCAAAGAGGCCTGTGGACACTGAGTTAATTGTTCCGGAAACTCCACCATTTTACGCTCAAATGGCAAAGCAAGAGACATCGGCAGCCAGATTCGAAAAGTTAAGCCATACAAATGCTGGTGGCTGACTGATGCACGGATAACACAAGATTGCAGTCTATCCTGCCATAAAGAAGCCAGCCACTGGGTTTCGAGATCCATCACCGCGACAGGTTTGATGACCTGTTTAGGTACACCGCTGGAGCCAGAGGTGAACAGAACCAGAACAGCATCAGGGGATATGTCTGGCAGTGTTGTTTCAGAGGTAATGTTGTCTTGTTGAGATGAAAAGATCTGCCAGCATGGACAAGATAATTTTAGGGGCAGATCGGTCAGAACCCCATCAAAGCTGGATTGTTGTTCCTGTAACTGTGCTTCACGGCAGTGTCCCGGAATGACCGGCGTTTTTCCGGCATGCAGAGTAGCTAACAAGGCAACACAGAAATGATAACTATCATCAAAGCATAATGCCCAGTGAGAGGCGGTATGGTTTCTCAGGCGATGACAGAGTACCGTGACATCCTGCCGGAGTGTACTCAGTCTGATACAGTGATTGCCCCAGGTAATGACCCTGTCAGAGGCATTACCCGCTGATAACCATTGGGATACAGGGGAGGTTTTCATCTCTTTTTCACACGTTGGCGTACCAGCCATTCAATAACGATAAGCAGCCCGATTAACAGGTAACTGATCATTCCATTCCATAGTGTCCACAGTGTCATATCGTTATATAGGCAAGTACCGAGAGCAACTGTGCCATTTAAAATAAAAAATAGGCACCAGATGTAAGTCACTCTGCGTGTATAGGCAATCCCCTCAGGCGGTAAATCCGGCTCTTTGAGTCGGGCCAGCCTTTCTACAATAGGAGGCCCGTAGTACAGCGAACAGCCAAAAAGGGTAAATAAAACGATATTAACGACGACTGGGTAGTACATCAAAAGTTGGTGGTCACGCAGGATAAAACTTGCCAAACCCAGTAAAATTCCGGCAATTGACAGTATCCACCCCGTATCCCAATTTATGTTTTGCGGCTTATCCGTTTTTTTTCTGCCGATTGTTTTACGACTTATTTTTGTACGGCTTAGCAATAAGCGCAAAACAAAAAACAGGATGATAACGGGCAATACGACATTAAATTGCCCATAGCTGACCATCGCCCATGCCAAAAATGGCCAAGCGATTAACATTACGGTATTGGCAATACGAAACAATAAAATCAACGACTTCAATTAGCTACCCAGCGTGTTCCTGCTATATGTTTCAAAGCATTAATACTTCAAAGTGTTATGGCTGAGAGGAATTACTCTTCCTGCAACAGCTGCTCGACTGCATCCACCACATCCTGAACGGTGCGGACAGATTTGAATGCTTCGGGTTTAATTTTACGCCCTGTCTTTTTCTGCAAATGAACAACCATATCAACTGCATCAATGCTGTCGAGTTCCAGATCTTCATAGAGGCGTGAATCAGGCGTGATATCTTCGGGAGAAAGCTCAAACAGTTTGACCAAAAGTTGTGAAACTTCCTGATAAATTTGTTGTTTTTCCATGAGTTCCTCTGCTGTTATCCCTGTTGTGACTGGATATAAGATGCCAATGTGGCAACAGAAGAAAAGTGCTGACGCATATCTTCACTTTCGGCGGATAGCACAATGCCATAGCGGGTTTTAATCGCCAGACCTAACTCCAGCGCATCAATGGAATCTAACCCCAGCCCATCACCGAACAGAGGTGCTTCGGTTTCAATATCAGCAGGAGTGATATCTTCCAGATTCAGGGTATCTATAATTAGTTGTTTTATTTCGATCTGTAAGTTTTGGTTTAGTTCTTGCATGTTTGATTCTTGCATTATTGTATCCAACATCTAGTAATTTGATGGTGTTAATAACTGTGTAAGTTGGCGATTGAGCTGGCGGGCAGCAATAGCGTATCCGCTCTCTGTATCGGCAGAAAAATCCTCATTGGCGAGTTGCTCACCAACGGTAATGGTATAAATCGGTTTTTTGGGCGGGATTTGATACCACTTACTTTTTTTATCCAGCATCTTTTGGCTGCATGTAATGTGTACAATCCGGACATCACATTCACAGCGGACCGCAATATTGGCAGCACCGCGCTGGAGTGAAATAGGATGACCGGGCGTTGTACGCGTTCCTTCCGGAAAAATCAAGATATTGCCACCGGTAGTCAGCCTTTCGCGGCAGGCAGGCAGCAAGGTTTCGGCATCACTGTTGATGAGATAGCGAGCAGAGCGAACCACACCACTGAGAAAAGGGTTACGTAGCAGTGCCGATTTGACGATGCAATCCACATCCGGCAGATTCGATGCCAAGATGACGTAATCCAACAAAGTAGGGTGATTGGCGACGATCAGACAGCCTTTATCTGTACGCAGTTTATCTGCACCATTAAAGTGATAATCCAATACTCCCAGTTTTCTGGTCAAAAATAGGAACAGGCGAAAACAGGTTGAGATACTACGCCGTGCGATACGGAGCCGTTTCTCAGCATTTCGCTGAAAAATCAATAGTAAATTAAACCAGATCAAAGAAAGTAATAACCCACCAATACCAAACAGAGCAAAACAGAACCCTGTCATCAGCAGACGCCAGAGCCAGTTAGCCCGTTCAGTGATGCGGCCTATTATCTTTTCTTCCATGCTATTTGCTCCCGTTGCTCCAGTGCCATGCACAATGATCTCCAGCTACGGTAAAGAGCTGTTTTCCGTTTAACCAGCCGTGTAGAAACTGAAGGCTCTGGGGAAGGGAAGGCTCTGTCTCCGGTGATGGGTGCTTTTCACAATGTAAGTTCTTTCCTTGCTCAAAAAGCAACGCAACTGCGAATGGAAAGGTGGGTGTATTTTCATCTATCTCATTGTGGTAGAAATCAGGGATCTTGCCGTCAAAATCGACAAGTAACACTTTGTTGTAACCAGCATGATGCAGAGTCGCAACTTCAAATAACCCCTGCTGAAAACTGTCAATTCCGGCAGAAACTGAAGAAGAAACCAGCGGTGCCTTGGCAACAATAGTGAGATTCCCCACAGACGAATTATGAACTGACATGGCGAAGTTAGTCGGGGAAACAGGTTCTGTTTGTGCCAGATTCATCAGTATCTGATAATTGCGCTCCAGTTCACCATGACGGCTGGTATAGACAATGGCATCCACTTTATTCCGGCGTAAAATGCTTAAACCACAATCTACAGCTAAGCGGCTGCCCGAATTGAGACGACGGGCTGTCATCATCGGGAGCTGAGAGCATTTTGCCAGAGGGTGTGAGCCATCTATGGCAGCAGGTGAAATGGCAGACCATTTTTCCCATTCTTCAGGAACAGAAAGGCCCGGAGCTACGGCTTGCCAATCTGTAATATCCAATGTCAATTTCATGAAATACCGTCAATTATTTTTTCTTGCAAACCAGCAGCGTATGCCCAAGCCCTAACTGATCAATTTTGTTTTCTACTACAAATCCGGCTTTATCGAGGAATTGATTAAAGTTGTCCATACTATAAAAACGGCTATTGCCATTTGCCATGCAGGTAAAATAAAGCGAAGTTGCATTGAGGCTATAAGCAGCCGCTTCAAATGGTTGACAGTCCCAAAATAATTCCATGATGCATACTCTGGCATCTGGTTTCATTGATGCAGAGATCTTACGCAAAATATCAACAATCTGTGTTTCGGAAAAACAGTCGAGGAACTGACTCATCCACCAAATATCGGCATCTTTAGGTAATTCACAATCCGACAACATATCAACAGGGTGGCCTGAAATACGTTCAGCCATTCCCTGACTGAGGATGTTTTTTTCAGCCAGTTCAATTTGCTGGGGTAAATCCAGAATAGTGACGCTGACTTTACTGTCATATTGGCAGCAGCGCAATGCCCATTTTCCTGTATTTCCACCAACGTCATAAATCAATTTGGGGCTCAGAGAAAAAATGGCTTTTAATGCTGCATTGAAAGCAGAATCAGAGTAAAAATGGTCAAATGAAAACCAGCTTGTTTTGGCTGGTTCTGGTAGTTGGCTGAGAGCTGGGTAAATTGTTGGCCATTCACCAAATACTTTTAAACCAGCAGGCTTATTTTCTTGCAGCGATTCTTTCAGATGAAATAAGCCCTGATAACATACGTCCTGAGTAAAATCCATATTGACGCGAGTCATTTTGTCATGCAACAAATAATGACCAATTTTACTGAGGAAATACCGATCATCGCGCTTAAGAATAATCCTGCCACTTAACCCCATATCCAATAAAACACCTACTCCATAGCTGTCTGATTTTGAACCACTACAGATTTCATCTTTTGTTGCTCCCTCTTTATGGTGTTTATCCAGAAAAGATAAGATACCAAAATCACGCAGGCAAATTGCCGTCTGAAATAGCATTGGTGCAAAAGCAATGCGCTGAGCTTCAGTAATTGCTTCAAACGCACTTAAATCATCTTTGTCGTAATTATGGGGAGTGGTCATATATCCGTATATCCAATGGAATAGTTAAACCCTAATAAAATTAGGGTTAATAGAGTGATAGGGTTACGTTCGCGTGAAATACGCCTGTAACATTAAGATATTATTGGTTGGCCATAGAGGCTAAACGCATTTGAATATCATTATTCAATATATTGGTCCACATATTATATTTACGGTGGATCTTTCCGTTTCTAGCCTTTAATCCTTTGCTGCTGACATAGTGAATAGCATAGTTTTTGTTCGTATAGGTAATACGTATCTTAACTTCGTGTTTGCGAGTATTCAGTGAACCATCGATAATGCCCGGAGAAACTTCATTCATTATCCATTTACGTTTTTGCCCTGCCTCAAGGATCGCTTTTTTCACTGTAGGCAGTGAATTTTTTGTTACGATTGTTGTTTGTTGAGCATTTATTGGGGTTGTGCGGGCACAGCCGGCAAGCATAACGACACAGGCCAGACTAATTAATATCTTGGATGTTGTTTTCATCATTTTTCTCTTTTTGGGTCGGGATGGATCACAAGCAATATGTCTATTTTCGGCGCTATATTAAATAAATAATGATGATATCGCCACACTTACTGTCTACCCTTAACGGAGCACCTATTTATTGAACATTAATTGACTCGTCGTTATTGCTATCATTTATAGATAGTTCGTTATAAAAGTTTGTTTGAAAAATAAAATTGTTTATATCTGTCTATAAGTTTGTAGTTTGACAGGTTAAGTAAAATATAAAAAATATACTGATATTTTAATAAAAAATTGGACGCAATTTATTCTATTTCTAATAATGATCATTCATATTAATTCTCTATTTTTATTCAGGTAATTTATTCACCAGATGAATAATAATCACCATATTTACTCTTATTATTGCCACTCATTTTCTTATCGTTAATCGACTAAGTTAAAAACAAGCACCATTATTGTTCAACTTATGAACCATAATGGTGCAAACCATTATCCCTGATATTTTCCCCAACCTTAATCAATTGAAAAAAAGCATATTACTATCTTGGCATGCGTATTGCTGTGTAAACCCCATTATATCCACTGGAGTATCACAGCATGACAACAATGACTGGCTATACCTTAAAATACTGGCATGAGCGGATACGACACGATGTGGAGTCCGTTTTTGCTTTACTGCAACAGCATCTAGATTCCTTTTTACCTGATGATAATGCCTGGATTTATCTTGCAACGCCGGAACAGTTACAGGCTCAGATTGGTTTACTTTTACCGGCTTATCAGCGTAATCCCGACGCATTTCCTTTGTTCGGTATTCCTTTTGCAGTTAAGGATAATATCGATGTTGCTGACTGGCCGACAACCGCGGCCTGCCCAGCATTTGAATATATCGCAGATGAAGATGCGACAGCGGTTGCCAGACTAAAAGCGGCGGGAGCTATCGTCGTTGGAAAAACGAATATGGATCAGTTTGCTACCGGATTAGTCGGCACTCGTTCACCTTATGGCGTCGTTAAAAACAGTTTTAATGATCGCTATATTAGCGGCGGCTCCAGCTCTGGCTCTGCTTCTGTCGTTGCCAGAGGATTAGTGCCATTTGCACTTGGGACGGATACCGCAGGTTCCGGACGGGTGCCTGCTGGCTTCAATAATATTGTGGGTTTGAAACCAACAAAAGGCTGGTTTTCCGCCAAAGGTGTTGTTCCTGCCTGTCGACTCAACGATACCTTATCTGTTTTTGCCCTGACGGTTGAAGATGCTTTTAGTGTTGCGGATATTGTCGGAGGATTCGACGAAAATTATGCTTATTCCAGCATAAATCCGGCGTCTACACCTGCAACATTGCCGGATCACCCTCTATTTGCTATTCCTGCCAATCCTGTATTTTGTCATGACACGATTGCCGAATCCGCATGGCAGGAGGCTCTGCTCGAGTTGCAAAATATGGGGGCAACTCTTCAGCCAATTGATTTCTTGGTATTCAACCAACTGGGTGAACAACTTTATCAGGGAGCATGGGTTGCTGAGCGCACCACTGTTGTGAATGGCATGCTCAGTTTTCCTGCAATGATGGATCCAGAAGTGCGCCAGATTATTGACGGTGGTAAAAATTATAGTGCCGTCGATGCGTTTAATTCCGAATATCTGCGGGCAGAACTGGCGAGGAAGATCCAGCACATATTAGCCGGCTTTGATGCTCTTATTGTTCCCACTACACCGACAATCAGAACGATTGAAGAAATTAAAAGGACGC
Organism: Xenorhabdus sp. PB30.3; assembly: GCF_963895965.1. NCBI lineage: Bacteria > Pseudomonadati > Pseudomonadota > Gammaproteobacteria > Enterobacterales > Morganellaceae > Xenorhabdus > Xenorhabdus sp. PB30.3. The sequence goes on from NZ_CAWQMW010000122.1 coordinate 113,672, forward strand.
CGATTCACTATAATTCTGAACTTGGCATTTATACCAATTTCACCAACCTTGCCAATCTTTCCGCACTTGCTTTGCCTGCACCGTTCCGAACTGACGGATTACCCGCAGGTATTACCTTACTTGCACCAGCCTGGCACGACCGTGCACTCGCATCATTTGGTCTACGCTGGCAGCAGCACCTCGCATTACCACTTGGTGCTACCGGCCAATTACTTGATGGGGAAGCGATGGTGTTACCACCATCCGGGCAGCATATTCGTTTAGCGGTTGTCGGAGCTCATCTTCGGGGCATGCCTCTGAACGACCAATTAACCGAACGTAACGCCGTATTTGTTGAGACGACACAGACCGCGAGCTGTTACCGACTTTACGAACTAGCCAACACTCAGCCCCCCAAGCCCGGATTAGTGAGGGATGACACAGGTGCATCCATCAGTATTGAGCTTTGGGATATTCCACTGACCTATTTTGGTGCATTCGTTGCTGAAATTCCGCCACCATTAGGCATCGGTTCACTGGAGTTAGCCGATGGTCGCTGGGTGAAAGGTTTTATCTGCGAACCGGTTGCACTGAAAGGTGCAACGGATATTACAGAGTTCGGTGGCTGGCGTAATTGGGTTATCAATCAGGAGAAAGACAATGTTTAAAACTGTATTGATTGCTAACCGCGGAGAAATTGCCTGCCGTGCTATCCGTACTCTGAAACGGCTCGGAATTGTCAGTGTGGCTGTGTATTCAGACGCAGATAAAAATTCACAACATGTTAAAGATGCTGATATCGCATTACCGATAAACGGGGAAAAAGCCAGTGAGAGTTACCTGTGTATCGATAAAATCATAAACGCAGCACAACAGAGCCATGCAGAGGCCATCTGGCCGGGATATGGATTTTTGTCTGAATGCCTACCGTTTGCACAAGCGTGTGAAAAAGCGGGTATTGTCTTTGTTGGCCCGACATCACACCAGATTGGTGAATTTGGCTTGAAACACCGAGCGAGAGAACTGGCCGCAGAAGCAGGTGTACCGATGACACCGGGAACAGGGTTGCTCAATTCACTGGATGAAGCACTCAGTGCCGCTGAAACTATCGGTTATCCGGTTATGCTGAAAAGTACTGCCGGTGGTGGTGGGATCGGCCTTAGCTGTTGTTATGACGCAAATGCACTGAGTGAGGCATGGGAGAGTGTGCGCCATCTTGGTGAACAGTTTTTCAGTGATACCGGTGTTTTTCTGGAGCGATGTATCAGGCAGGCCCGCCATCTTGAAGTGCAGATTTTCGGTGACGGTAAAGGGAATGTTGTGGCGCTGGGAGAGCGTGATTGCTCTTTGCAGCGCCGGAATCAAAAAGTCGTAGAAGAAGCTCCGGCGCCTAATTTGCCGGAACAGACCCGATCGGCGTTGCTGGATTCCGCAGTACAATTGGGTCGGTTGGTGAATTATCGCAGCGCAGGTACGGTAGAGTACATTTACGATGTCGAGCAGGATGAGTTTTACTTTCTTGAAGTTAATACCCGTCTGCAAGTCGAACACCCCGTGACGGAATGCGTGACCGGGCTTGATTTAGTGGAATATATGCTGCGGGTTGCGGCTGGGCTACCCATTGACTGGGCGGATTTAAAGCGGACACCGGTCGGAGCAGCAATTGAAGTGCGCCTGTATGCAGAAAACCCACTGAAAAACTTTCAGCCCGCTCCGGGAGTTCTGACAGCAGTTAAATTCCCTGAAGGTATACGTGTCGATAGTGGTGTGCGCACGGGAAGTGAGGTTTCTGCATTTTATGATCCGATGATCGCTAAAATGATTGTTCATGCAGAAAATCGAGAAAAAGCGCTGATCAAACTGCGTGAAGCGCTGGATTCCTGCCAATTACACGGCATTACAACTAATCTGGAATATCTGCGTCAAATTACAGCCAGTGAGCCATTCCAACAAGGACAAGCCTGGACCCGAATGCTTGATAGTTTTGAACCTCAGGCAAATGCTATTGAGGTTCTGAAAGCGGGAACATGGAGCAGTGTTCAGGATTATCCCGGTCGGTCGGGGTATTGGGATATCGGTGTTCCACCATCCGGCCCGATGGATGACTTGGCTTTTCGGATAGCGAACCGGATTGTCGGTAATCATGAATCGGCTGCCGGACTGGAGTTTACGCTGGAGGGGCCAACCTTACAGTTTCATTGTGACGCACTGATTGCGCTGACCGGTGCAGAGAGTACCGCATTATTAGACGGAACAAGCGTACCTTATTGGCAACCACTGGATATCAAAGCGGGGCAAATACTTGAGATAGGGCGGGCACAATCCGGCTGCCGTACATACCTTGCGGTCAGAAATGGCATTGATGTTCCCTGTTACCTTGGAAGCCGTTCTACCTTTGCACTCGGTCAATTTGGCGGACATGCTGGCCGTATCTTAAAAATTGCCGATATGCTTCCCATCTCACAGCCAGCCTTACCCGCCTGTACAACTCCCGCACCAATCAGCCTACCGCAGGCACCGGAACCTGCCGCGATCCCCGTTTATGGTGATATATGGGATATTGGCGTACTTTATGGGCCGCATGGTGCGCCTGATTTTTTCGCTCAGGATTATATAGATGAATTTTTCTCTGCCGAATGGCAGGTGCATTACAATTCAAACCGTCTGGGTGTACGGTTGATAGGCCCAAAACCTGTCTGGGCACGCCCTGATGGTGGTGAAGCAGGTTTACATCCTTCAAATATTCATGACTGTGAATACGCCATTGGTTCTATCAATTTTACCGGCGATTTTCCTGTCATTCTTACTCGTGACGGGCCTAGCCTTGGTGGTTTTGTTTGCCCTGTTACCATTGCCAAAGCTGAATTGTGGAAAGTCGGTCAGGTTAAGCCGGGAGATCGTATCCGTTTCCATCCCATCAGTATGGAAGAAGCGGTTACTCTGGAAGAACAGCAAAATTGTATTATTGCCACATTGAGATCAACGTCGGAAGCACCATTAAAACTAGAGCGAACATTACAGATAGCAAAAGAAGAATATTCTGGTGCCGTGCTGGCTGAGCTTTCCGCCACTCATTCTGCTCCCGCGGTTGTTTATCGTCAGGCGGGAGATAACTATATTCTGATCGAATATGGTGAAAATATTCTGGATTTGGCGCTGCGCCTGCGGGTACATCTGTTGATGGAAAAACTACATGTTTTAGCTGAACCGGGAATTAAAGAAATAGCTCCGGGTGTATGTTCTTTGCAAATCCGCTATGACAACCGGCAAATCGAACAGCAGAAACTCATCGCTTTGTTGCTCTCTTTGGAGAAACAGCTTGGCAATGTCAGCTCCATGAAAGTGCCATCTCGCATTATCCATCTGCCGATGGCATTTGAAGACAGCGCAACACTGGGAGCCGTGGACCGTTATCAGAGCACGGTAAGATCCAGTGCTCCGTGGTTACCGAATAACGTCGATTTTATTCAGCGTATTAACGGGCTGGCTGATCGTGAAGCCGTGCGCCGTATCCTATTTGATGCCAGTTATCTGATCCTCGGGTTGGGAGACGTGTATCTGGGTGCTCCGTGCGCTGTTCCAATTGACCCTCGCCATCGCCTGTTAAGCTCAAAATACAATCCGGCACGTACTTTTACCGCAGAAGGGACTGTCGGTATTGGCGGTACTTATATGTGTGTCTATGGCATGGATTCTCCCGGCGGTTATCAGCTGGTGGGACGAACCCTACCGATTTGGAACAAATTTCTGAAAAATGAACAGTTCGAGGAAGATAAGCCGTGGCTGTTGCGATTTTTTGATCAAATCCGTTTTTATCCTGTTACTGAAGCAGAGTTAGAACAGTTACGGGAAGATTTTCAGGAGGGGCGTACTGCTATCCATATTGAAAATACGCAGTTTGATTTTGCCGAACATCTGCGCTTTCTGAAAGAAAATGCCGAAGATATTGCCTATTTCAAACTAAGACAGGCAGTGGCTTTTGAAACCGAGGTCATGCGCTGGCAACAGGAACAGCCGGAAGAAGAGTGTTTTGTTCAGGATGAAGAGGAACGGCCACAAGAAGAAGCGGATCTTAATGAGCATGGTTTGCAGATTAGTGCGGATATGAGCGGGAATATCTGGAAAGTACTGGTCAAATCAGGCGATGACGTGGAAGAAGGGCAGCCGCTGATTATTGTCGAGGCCATGAAGATGGAACTGGCGATTCATGCGCCACAGGCGGGCCGGGTTACAAAGATTAGCTGTCAGCCGGGTAGTGCCATTAGCCCCGGAGATGCATTGTTGTGGTTGGGAGCGGGAGATAGCTGATGTATCAGTGATATCACATAGCTGTAATAAATAATAATACCCTCGTCTGAGGGTAAAATACGCTCTAGTTAGCCAATAAAAGAAATGCAGATGGGTATGAGAATATTACCTCTTCACACCTACTATTAAAAATATGACTTCACGAAACTTTATTGTCATTGATAATAAAAAAATATGAAATTTGAGTTGTAACTGAATGAAAAATAGATAGAGTTACATTCTAGAACGGACGATTTTTCCATTCACCTCAAATTTTAGTAAAAAAACATAGGATACTTATGCGTAAAAAACATTTAGCCTACTATATTATTAGTGGTTTTTTTGCACTATTTACGGCTATATCAAATATTCATCTTGCTTATGTTGTTTTTCCCTCCGTTAATTTCGGTTTGTTCGGAAAAATATACCTTTTCAAAAAAATATTAATTATTGCTCTCGCTTTATATGTGATCATCCTTAACGAAATAGCGAGAAGAAAAAAAAGATGGGATTTTTGCTTCGACTTGATTAAAGGCCGAAAAGATATAGCGATAGAAAAAATAGATCTATTTATCATCTTTTCAGTCTCTTTGGCTTTTATGTATTTTTCTTTCTTTATTTTAAATTCTTTTTCTTTATTACTAATGATCTACACTAACTTTAGGTTTGAATACACTTCCTATTTTAGTATGTACATAATATCTTGCTTAATTGATTTACTCATCATTATTGTACCTATGATACCGTTATTTAGAGTAATGAAAATATATAGAAAACAAGAAAAACAAAATCATTTGGTATGAGTATAGCTTTTTGCTGGCATTTGATGTCAGCAAAAAAATGGGTCATATTTCTAATTTATGATTAAAAACATAATGACAATTACCTTGAAACTGATTGATCTACCTATTGAATTTTCTTAGCCAAAGGCCCACCTCTGGTGAGAGGCTGAAACCTTGTATTTTGAAAAATGGTCACGCATGTAATGTGTTGATGTTTTTCCTTCCCCAGACAGCAATATTAGCCGCTCCAAATGCCCAAAAATCTGGCGAGTTGAGTAGCTGCAAACCCTGCTCAAACCTGTCCAAAGATAATGATGAACCTGTCAGCATTTTTTCACGTATTTGCTTCGCAGTTAATTCAACGAATTTAGCTGCCGCTCCTCCACCTTGTATGACAGGAAGATCTCCTTCCCCTCCAACTTGCGTCAGTTCCGTTGTAGCAATAACTTCTGGTAGGTTACGCATACAAAAGCCATCTCGTCCAGATGATGTGGCCATTGAATTGGCTAAAGCTGTCATAAATTCACGATATACAACAGATGGCGATGTATTTATGGGGAAAAAATCAATGTCTTCTAATAATAATATTCCAGATGGGCGAAGTGCATTAATCATCCGTTGGATCACATATTCCAGATTTGAGGGTAAATGATAAAGAACCCAACGAGCGTGGATAAAATCAAATGATGAGTCCGGCAGTTCCGATTTGAGAATATCATGCTCCCATACTTCAAGATTTGGGAGCTCGATATGATTAAGTAATGTTGTGTTAATATCCGTTGCTACTACACTGCCGCTAGCTCCAACATGCCGACACAACCATTTAGCGATTGAACCATTTCCAGCACCTATTTCCAGACAACGAGAGCCTTGTCCAAGGTTGAGCATTTTTATACGACGTTGCGTCATAGGGTCTAAGTGTTGTTCTAATAACGATAAACGATAGCTTGCCTGCCTATAAGAATTATCCAATGTATAACTTGACATAAATAACATCCAATATTGCGTGTGAGTACTATTTTAGCGAGCAATCTAATAAAAATAAATTAACTATTTCTAATGGTAATAATATAATTTGGTGAGCCTTGATATTTTTTGATGCCTTGGATATGAGGTGTCTTGAGCAACCAGATTGGTAATATATACTCTATGGATTTCAGCATAGGTTAGTGGGAAATTACGTGAGTATGCTGGCACTGAAATTTATTTTTGAGTGTATCTATTCAGGGAAGTAAAGCCGATCAGAAGTACAAATATCACCTGCAATCATTATTCGTAGAAAAGGTGAATAAATACGATTCGTTACAAATGCTGGCTTAATTGCAGGGTAATTAAGCCAGTTTCTTTCAATTATTATCAGTAATTTTTTCGTTAAATATGCAATCCATTTTTAATGCTCTCGGCAAGCATTCCTGGGTCTCCAATACCTCTAATATTCTTTATAAATGGAAGGTCTAGTTTATCTGCCAATTCATCAATATTGATACCATCTTCAATAGATTGCTCGAATGTCAATCTCGTTATCTGGTTCCATAAATTTCCTGCAAACCACGAGCAGTTTGTTATAGGAGTATATACCCCATTTTTCATATCTTCAGAGGTAAGTTGCATCAGTTTTGCCAACTGGTTACTTTCATCTATTAACTTAGGTATAATTTTCATTTCTATTAATCCAGGGTTTATCGCTTTGCTATCAACCTTTACACAGCGCTGAAGATGGAATTTTCTCCCTGGAGAATCATTGGTATATTCTGAGTTTTTTACGAATCCATATCCTGCATGAAAAGCATATGATGTATTATCCCCTTCTTTTGCACTATTGAAGTAAATAACCCATGCATGACCAAAGCCACCTCCGCCAAAGTCACTTCCCAATACTTTAAATACTTCTTTAATTATTGTGTCTTTCTCACTCCAAGGATATTTTTGTACTATAGCCATAGCTTTTTCTATTATTGGCTTCATATTCGTACGATCAGCCGTTCGATTAGTCCGAATACATATTTGTGGGTAGCCGACACTTTCATCTCCAAATGGTTGATACTTGTCTGCCTTGATCATAATTACCTCCTTGAGATTGATATATGATGAAAAATAATTTAAATAAATAGCACGGTGTATTGTCACCTAGATACTGAGTCTTCGTGTTATTAGAAGATTTCGTATTTTTGAATAGTGAACAATTCTTAAAAATTCAACTAAAAATAGACTATATTTTATTGCGTTTTTTATTGAAGCATATCCCATTCTTTTATTTGCAGTTAAAAATAGGCATTGCTCAATCGCAATACTTGTTCTGGTTGGTAATATTACTGACTTTATTTTTTATAATGAAATGACCACCACTGTATGACATATATTACAATCACCCCATAATGGATTGATAATATTC
>NZ_CAWQMW010000123.1:0-43722 GCF_963895965.1 Xenorhabdus sp. PB30.3
GACAATGACTTAGTGCTAAGGATATTAATCTATGACATGACAATGTTCTAAAGTTATTATTTTGATCTATCTAAGATATATCTAATATAACCAATAGATTTTAAATTGCTGATAATAGCAAGGGAGAGGCCATATGAAGAGCCTGATTATAAATCAGTATTCCACCATGCATGCTTTGATGTCAGGGGTATTTGATGGAATGTTTGCAATAGCAGAAATCAGTCAAGGCGGCTCATTTGGTATTGGTTGCTCACATGCGCTGGCAGGTGAAATGATCGCACTGGATGATACCTTTTTTGAAATTCAGGGAGCAGGTAATGTACGTCGGTTTAGTGAGTATGACCAGCTTCCTTTTGCTCAGTTGACATACTTTAATCCCAGTGAGCAGTTTCCCGTTTCGGATATCAGCAAAAAAGATCTTTATTCAGAATTGTCGGCTCAGGTAAATATTGATAATATTTTTGCTGCTGTAAAAATTGAAGGAATATTTAAAAAGGTCTGGCTACGTCGGACTAATTATCAGAAAAAACCATATAAGACTTTTATTGAAGCGATTGTCGAACAATCAGAAGAAACATTACACAATGTCTCTGGTGTGTTGGTTGGTTTTTGGACGCCTGATATTTTTCACGGTATTTCTGTTGCGGGGTTTCATATTCATTTTATCGATGATGAACGAAAAAATGGTGGGCATGTTTTTGATTTTGAGTTGCAAAGTGGTCTGTTAAGTTATGAGCCAAAACAGAATATAAATATTCATTTGCCAGATAATAGTGAATATATTAATGCTGATCTCACTGTTAATGATTTGGATGAAGCGATCAGAAAAGCAGAAGGCTGATTAAAAATTCATTGTTTTATTATTTATTCATGGAGGGAAAGCTCGAAATTTCTCCCTCCATTATATTATTAATTATTTAATTTTTAGAGTGGTTGTATATTCAACAGGAACCCAGTCATATTTTTGTTGATTCTGACGAAGATGACCTATCCCCGGGAATGGCAAATGAGCGGCACCAATTAGCCATTTTTCATCTGACGCTTTTTTAAAGATCGATTTACGTGCTTCAATGGCTTTATTGTTATCTATATCAAATTCAATCGAAACTTCCGGATGTTCCAATTGTACTGCGTAAAAATGTATCATATCCCCCAAAATCAGCATGTTATTTTTACCTGAATTCAGCAGGTATGAAGTATGCCCCGGGGTATGACCAGAAGTCGATATTGCTTTGATACCGGGGATAATGTTCTCCCCGCTTTGAAAAGTACGCAGTGCTTTTTTTGCAACATACGGTTCGATGGCATTCAATGTTTGAGTGATAAATGAACGATTTATTTCAGTGGCTGAAGCGATGGTTTCAGGTGCTTGCCAGAAGTTTTTTTCTTCCTCAGAAATATATAGGGTCGCATTCGGGAATACAATTTCACCACTCGGGGAGGTGATGCCACAGGCGTGATCCGGGTGCATGTGTGTCAGTAATATTGCTTTAACCGATTCTGGCTGATAACCAGCGGCACGGATATTATTCACAATATTTCCCGCAGTAGGGCCAAAGCAATTGCTGCTACCCGCATCAATCAATATCAAACCTTCTTTGGTGTTGACAAAATAGGCTGTGATCGCGGTTTGAATACCCTCTTTATTTTCAATCTGGAACGTCCGTGTAATCAGACTTTTGATATTGTTGATATCAAGCCCTTTCAATAAAGAAGGAGAAAGGTCAACATAGCCATCATAAACAGCTGTCACCATTAAATCGCCAAGCATATGGTGGTAATAACCGGGCACCTGATTTACAGGTTGCTCAGCAGGTTTGGCCAATGCGGTGGGGGTCGCTGTTGTTGTTATGAGACCTGTTAGTGCTAATGTTATTGCGAGATATGATGTTTTTAAAATATTTTTCATTATGTGCTCCGAAGAAATTTAACGGAATAAAATGGTATTAATTTATGCAGCTTTAAAATTATTTCAGGGAAATAGAGTAGGGAGATAAAATAAAATCCTGATAAATTAATTACAGAGGATGATATAAAATAAAAAAATAAATAACATGGGTTTATTGAGTCAAAAATAGATCTTCCATTATTAAAAAAGATAATTTTTTTGATAAGTTATTTTTTACGTCAGTCATATTCTTGTTCAAACATTCTTGCTCCTGTTCCCGTTTCTCCCAGAATATCATTTGGGTTGCGCAACGGGCATTCTGTCAGGGAAAGACATCCACAGCCAATGCAACTATCCAGATAGTCGCGTAGATGGGTTAATTTTGTGATGCGTTGTTCCAGCGTATCTCGCCATTGTGAGGAAAGTATGCGCCATTGTTCGGCTGTCAGTTTACTGTTAGGAGGGAATTGGCTAAGGACTTTCTGTATTTCTTTTAATGGGATGCCGGTGCTTTGTGCGACTTTGATGATTGCGATGTAACGCAGTACAACAGCGGGAAAGCGGCGCTGATTTCCTGAATTACGTGAACTTTTTATTAATCCTTTCGATTCATAAAAATGCAGTGTTGATATCGCCACTCCACTACGTTTTGCTACTTCTCCAACCGTTAATGCCCTATTAATATCAATATGCTTATTTTTTTCCATTTCTATTGACCTCAGGTTAACTAGAGGTTTTATAGTGATATTTGATTTTTTTGTCAAATTTAAAAAGGTTGTATTGTTATTACATATTTTGAAAAGGGTTGTATTTTTTATTTTTATTTCATCTGTGCCTATCAGCATTATTGTTTTTCTTCTTCAATATATGACTGTTATTGAAATATAACGGATATAAACAGAATATTTATCGACAGGAGCCATTATGGTCAGCCAAATTCTTCCGAAGTCACCTTCCCTTTTCCCAGCGCATTCAGCCAGGCTTCCATTGACACTTATTTCTCTTAATGACTGGGGATTGGTTACTGTTACGGGGATGGATAGCCAGAAATATCTTCAGGGGCAACTGACTGCCGATATCAATATTCTGGCTGAAAACCAGCATGTCCTGACGGCTCACTGTGATGCCAAAGGAAAAATGTGGAGTAGTCTGAGGTTATTCCATCGTGATAAAGGATATGCCTATATTGAGCGTCGCAGTGTAATTGAGATACAGCTTGCTGAATTAAAGAAATATGCGGTGTTCTCTAAAGTTGTGGTGGCTGAGGAAACGGAAAGTCTGTTATTCGGCGTTGCGGGTGAAAATTGCCGGACTGCATTGGCAGTATTTTTCCCTGTTTTACCAGATGTGAATAATACGGTTATTCAGCATGGTGCGACTACGTTACTTTATTTTTCATCACCGCAGGAGAGATTTTTATTAATCACAGATACTGTGATGGCCGCAGAGTTAATGGAAAAATTTCCGGCGCAGCTAAGTGGTAGTGAACAGTGGCTGGCATTAGATATAGAAGCTGGTTTTCCAGTGATTGAGGCTGCTGTCAGCGCACAGCTCGTTCCTCAGGCTGTTAATCTCCACAATATTGAAGGTGGTATTAGTTTTGAAAAAGGGATGTACATGGGGCTGGCGACAATTGCCCGCACCAAATACCGTGGTGTTAACAAACGGGCCATGTATTGGCTGGCCGGTGATTCCAGTTATCTTCCGGTGGTCGGGAGTGAATTAGAATGGCAGTTGGGTTCCCGTTGGCGTAAAACCGGAATGATCCTCTCTTCCCTCAGATTGGCAGATGGTACCGTTTGGGTTCAGGCAGTACTGGGTAATGAGATGGAGGCTGGCAGTATATTCCGTTTGCCGGGAGATGCCGGTTTTTTGTTTACCCTTAAAAATTAGTTAATTTTTAAGGGCTTTCCAATGTCTCAAATTTCAAAATCAAGCCAGGTCGGAATATTTTTATTACCTGCAACGACGCTGTTTTTAATTTTATCCAGCGATAAATCAGGGTTACACAGTAGTATGAATTCCCAGAGATAGTCACGTTGTAACTGGCCATGTTTAACTGCCATCCAGACCGTGTTGGGGGAGAAAAGGTGACGGGCCTTGAGTGTGACTAAATCTGGATCAAGGTTATGCTGGCTGGCAGTTTCAGCAACTATTCCGATTCCCAGCCCCAGTTTTACGTAAGTTTTGACTACGTCAGAGTCCTGCGCACTGAGGACGATATCTGGGTTGAGCCGCGCATTGTGAAATGCTTTATCAATCTGAGAACGCCCGGCAATACCATATCGGTAAGTGACTAATGGGTAAGTTGCCAGTTGTTCCAATGTAATATCAGTGCTCCAGACCAGTTCATGTTCCGCAGGAACCAGTAAAGAGTGATGCCAGTCAAACCATGGAAATGCAGTAATATTGCTATTCTGGGTCAGCATTTCTGATGCAATACCAATATCTGCCTCACCGTTAAGTAACATTTTCATGATTTCTGTGGGCGAACCCTGATTAAGTATTAACCGGATCCCCGGATAGATTTCACGGAATACTTTTATCACTTGGGGAAGGCTATAACAGGCTTGGGTATGAGTAGTGGCAATGGTCAGTACTCCCTGATGCTGTCCGGTAAAGTGTTCAGCTAATCGTTGAGCCTTGTCAGCATCATTAAGTATGCGGCGCGCAATGGTCAGCATCTCTTTGCCCGGCTCTGTCAGCCCAAGGAACCGCTTACCATGACGAATGAATAACTCAACACCTAACTCTTCTTCCAACTCGCGAATATGACGGCTAATGCCTGATTGTGATGTATAGAGCACTTTTGCCACTTCCGTCAGGTTAAAATGGCAGCGTTCTGCTTCACGGATAATTCTTAGCTGTTGAAAGTTCATTGCACCAAGGTTGTCAGAAAAATATTTCGTCAATATAGAAATATATTCTCTGGCTAGTAAATAATTTAATTATAAAAGTTATTCTTTTAAGTAATAAATAAATTGTGAATCATGAACCAATAGTAATATACCTGTCGCGCATTACACGCTGTGTGTTGCGTTCTATTGCCACTTTTTAGATTTACAAAGTAAAAATATTTATTTCTCTTCATTCGCTTCGAGATTTAAAAATGAAATAACTGATTCTGATCCTGGCTGCATAAGTGGGGTTTCTATGCGTATTTTCTTTTTAGGTGGTAACCGGACATCGTTATCTAAGTCTCGTTTCCTGCCTTGGTTGCTACCGGGATTACTTGTTGTGTGCTGGCAAGTTGCTGGTTATGAAGGCTGGCTATCGGATCGTATATTGCCCCCACCTGAAAAGGTACTGCAAGCAGGATGGACGTTACTGCAAAACGGGGAACTCTGGAGCAATCTTTATATCAGTACCTGGCGTGCTTTGAGTGGGTTTGCCATTGGTGGCAGCTGTGGACTCGCATTGGGGGTGATAACGGGGTTGTCAAAAACCGGGGAACGCTTGCTGGATAGCACGGTTCAGATGTTGCGTAATGTTCCGCATTTGGCACTGATCCCGCTGGTTATTTTGTGGTTTGGTATTGATGAGCGTGCCAAAATATTTTTAGTTTCTCTGGGGACTTTCTTCCCTATCTACCTTAATACATCTCATGGGATCCGACATCTTGATCGGGGATTAATTGAGATGGCTCGTAACTATGGGCTTAATGGCTGGCGTTTGTTCTGGCAGGTTATTTTACCGGGAGCAATGCCTTCGATCCTCGTTGGTGTTCGTTTTTCACTCGGTTTAATGTGGCTGACCCTGATTGTTGCTGAAACTATTTCTGCTGATGCCGGAATAGGTTATCTGGCGATGAATGCCCGTGAGTTTTTGCAGACAGATATTGTGGTATTGGCGATTATTCTGTACGCGCTGCTGGGTAAACTGGCTGATATGGTGGCATATGGGTTAGAAGTCTGGTTACTGCGTTGGCATCCGTCATGGCAGACAGGAGGAAGAAACTCATGAAGCATCTGTCGTTAGTTCAGCAAGGGTTAAGTCTTACTCTGGAGGGTGTCAGCAAACAGTTTGGTGAGCGTGAAATCCTTAAATCTCTTAATTTATCCATCCCAAAAGGCCAGTTTGTGGCTATTGTCGGACGTAGTGGCTGTGGCAAAAGCACGTTACTACGCCTGCTGGCGGGGCTGGAATCTGTTTCCGCAGGTAGTCTGAGTGCTGACGGTGATCCCCTGAGTGCATCTGAAAGTGAAGTGCGGATGATGTTTCAGGATGCGCGTCTGCTTCCCTGGAAAAAGGTGATTGATAACGTCGGGCTGGGTCTTAGTGGTAACTGGAAATCGGAAGCACTGGCAGTACTGGAAGCTGTCGGTCTGGCTGATAGATCAAATGACTGGCCTTCGGCATTGTCGGGAGGACAAAAACAGCGTGTGGCTTTGGCTCGAGCGCTGATTCACCGCCCCCGTTTATTATTGCTTGATGAGCCGTTTGGCGCACTGGATGCCCTGACCCGTCTGGAAATGCAGCAGTTGCTAACGCGACTCTGGCAGCAGTATGGGTTTACCGTCATTTTAGTGACTCATGATGTTCATGAAGCCGTTCTGATCGCAGATCGGATCTTACTGATAGAGCAGGGGGAGATCGGTATGGATCTGGAGATCCCTCTTGGACGTCCCAGAACAATTACGATGCCAACGCTATCAGCATTGGAAGCTCAGGTTCTTGAGGCGATTATGGCACCGGGTGAGCAGGGGAAGCATGATCGCCATTCGGATTGGCTGCATTCCGGTAAAACGGGTAACCCTGAAAGTGCTGCCAGATAATCAGGCATCGTAATAATTACGAGCAATCATATAAAAGAAAAATAAATAAAAATCTATCCGCGACACTATCTATCAAGGAAAACACAATGACAGTTTATGGCAATAGTGACATTAATCTCTTCTGGTTCTTACCTACCCACGGTGAGGGGCGTTATTTAGGTACTGCCAAAGGTGGGCGTGCTGTTGATCTTCCTTACCTGCAACAAATTGCTCTGGCTGTGGATAGCCTTGGTTATCACGGTGTTTTGATCCCAACCGGAAGAGGCTGCGAAGACCCGTGGCTGGTGGCTTCTGCTCTGGTACCCGTCACCCGTAATCTGCGTTTTCTGGTCGCGGTACGACCGGGATTACAGCCACCTTCACTCGCTGCAAGAATGACTGCCACGCTGGACAGGCTTTCTGAGGGGCGGGTTCTTATTAATGTCGTGACCGGTGGTGATCCGGTGGAAAATAAAGGTGATGGTATTTTCCTTAGCCATGCTGACCGTTATCAGCTGACCCGTGAGTTTCTTGATATTTATTCCCGTATGCTGGCGGGTGAAAAAGTGGATTATCAGGGGAAACATTTACAGGTAGAAGGGGCAGAATTATTGTTTCCGCCTATCCAGAAAAATGGCCCTCCGCTCTATTTTGGTGGTTCTTCTGAAGATGCGCTTGATGTGGCAGCACAACAGGTTGATACCTATCTGACCTGGGGAGAGCCACCTGAACTGGTTGCGCAGAAACTACAACAGGTCCGTGAGCGCGCAGAGAAGCAAGGCCGGACACTGGAATATGGTATTCGTCTGCATGTTATTGTCCGTGAGACAGAAGAGGAAGCATGGGCTGCTGCTGATCGCCTGATTGCTCATTTGGATGATGAGACTATCGCTCAGGCTCAGAAAATTTTTTCCCGGATGGATTCTGCCGGACAGGCACGGATGAATTCACTGCATCAGGGTTCAAGGGATAATTTACGGATTGCGCCGAACTTATGGGCTGGTGTTGGTCTGGTTCGTGGTGGTGCAGGAACGGCATTGGTCGGAAGCCCTGAACAGGTAGCTGAACGGATCCGCGAATATCAGGCATTGGGGATCAGTAATTTTATTTTCTCCGGCTATCCTCACCTCGAAGAAGCACATCGGTTTGCCGAATTGGTCATGCCATTGCTGAAAATAGATTCAGTGCAGGTAAACAAGGCGAATTCAGCGCTCCGTTCTGCCAAAGCAGGCGCTTTTGGTGAAAGCATTGGGGGCGCTGAGCGGCCTGTCACAGAGGAACCTCAGAAAGAGTATGCTGAATAAAAGTGCTAGATCGTGGATAAGCAAGATTATCAAGCATGAAGACTGAAAGGGATAATTCAGGCATCCGTTGCCGCTCCCTGTATAGGGAGCATTGGCAAACGTAAAAATGGGGTTATCAATCGGTGTGGCTGTGGATTCGTCGTACTGAATAGTGATGATGGCCATTCGGATCTATCAGGGTACTCGTCAGGGATGACTTCAGACCCCAATCAGACGGTCAACTATGGTGTATTGACCGGAATATTATCTAAAGACCAGCTTGCACTACGAACATTTATTTTTACAGGCAATAATCTGAGACGGGTAAAGGTATCAGCAAGAACCTGTTGCTGGTTAAAAACAGTCGGAGTCATACGCTCAGCACCATAAGTAAAACGTGCAAGCGTCCGTTGCCAGATAGCTTTATCAAGTTTCGTGGCGTTAGCAAGAATGGTAGCAGCTTCGTCAGGATGCTGATTTGCCCAGTCACTGAGAACAACTAATTCCTGAATGATTTTTTCCGCTGTTTGCGGATAGGTATCAACAAATTTACGGCTGGCAAGATAGAACGTGTAATGAGGTACCAGCCCTTCACCATTAGTTATCTGGCGTGCTCCGGTATTGATTTCTACTTCGGACAGGAAAGGGTCCCAGGTAGCCCAGGCATCAATGGCTCCGCGCTGGAAAGCGGCACGGGCATCGGCGGGGGGTAAATAAACCGGTTTAATATCCTTATAGCTCAATCCGGCTTTTTCCAGCGCCGCGGCAAGCAGATAGTGCACATCAGAACCCTTGTTTAGCGCAACGCGTTTTCCCTTCAGGTCCTGAATAGTTTTAATGGCTGAGTCTTTCGGAACCACAATAGCTTCGGTTTTCGGGTGAGCAGGGGCGTAGGCGAGATAAACTAAATCGGCTCTTGCTGCCTGAGCAAAAACAGGGGGAACATCACCGGTTGATGCCAAATCGATACTGCCAACATTAAGCCCTTCAAGCATTTGTGGCCCGGCAGGAAATTCTACCCAGCGTACCTTGATACCTTCTTTTTCTAATGCATCATCCAGTGTTCCACGGGATTTTAGCAATGTAAAAATATTCGATTTTTGATAACCAATAGTAATTTGCTGAGGTTGTGTAGCCAGTGCATTGCCAGAAAGGGCGAGTAATAACAGTAAACTGCTAAAGCGTAATTTGTGTGCCATGCTTGATTTTCCTTGTTAACCGGATGCATTGATAGAGACGGGGATAACGGTATAGAAAGATAACAAAGCTGGTTTATGAATATTAAATAATAAAATTGCGTTTACTAGTGCTGATTTTGAATAACGACCAGTCAGACAGCTGTTTTCATATGAGGATGTGGATCGTGTCGGCGCGACTGCTGATACACATCCTCGAAGCAAAATTAAGCGGTTAAATCAACCTGCTGATTATCAATCAGGCGTGTTTTGCCTAACCATGCTGCCATCAGGATCACCGCTTTTTTACTCTGTGGAGTCAAGGGTTGCAGATTTTCTGCATCACAGATAAACAGCTCATCCGGTATAAAACCTTCTTCACGCAGATCCGTGGATATTATCTCAAGCAGTTGTTCAATATTTCGCTCGCCACTTTTCAGTTTTTCGGCGGCACGCTGCATAATCTGGTTTAATTGCGGCGCTATTTTTTTCTCTTCTGTAGAGAGAAGGCTGTTGCGTGAGCTTAAGGCCAGCCCCTTTTTATCACGGACGATAGGCACAGAAACCAGAGTGATATCATAAGCCATGTCAGTGATCATTTTGCGGATAATCTGTAACTGCTGAAAATCTTTTTCACCGAAATAGGCCAGATCCGGCTGGGTCAGGTTGAACAGTTTGCTGACAACCGTGGTGACTCCCCGGAAATGCCCCGGGCGGCTGGCACCTTCAAGCATATGAGAGAGTTCAGGGACTTCAACAAAAGTTTGGCTGCCATTCAAGCCATGCGGATATATTTCGTTGGCATTGGGAGCAAACACTATATCGACATTACGACGGCTCAGTTTTTCGCAATCTTCCTGTAGGGTACGCGGATAATTGACTAAGTCATCTTCGCGATCAAATTGCATCGGATTAACAAAAATACTCACAATTACTACATCAGCCTGAGCCTTGGCGGTATCAACCAGAGCCATGTGACCATCATGCAGATTACCCATTGTAGGGACAAAGGCAATTCGTTTTCCTGCCTGACGCCAACGGCGAATTTCACGGCGTAAAATGGGGATTGTTTCTATGATCAGCATTGCTCTACTCCTTTAATTAGCAGTCATAATTAGCAATCATGCTGGGTTATACTCGTTATTTTTCTGAAAACTTACTGTTTTTCTGGAAATCTCGCGGGTATAAATCAGTTGAATGAATGAGCTTGGTCAGGGTACGTGCCATTTTCTACCTGTTCGATGTACAGGCTGATGGCATCTCGTATGTTGCCGGTCTCTTTAAGGAAGTCCTTAGCAAATTTGGGTGGTTTGGCGGTAATGCCTAAAGCATCATGCATAACGAGGATCTGACCATCTGTATGGTTCCCCGCACCAATGCCAATAACCGGAATTTCCAGCGCTTCGGTGATTTTACGGCCCAATTCTGTTGGTACACACTCCAGCACTAATAGCTGCATGCCTGCTTTTTCCAAAGCGATGGCATCGTCGAGCAGTTGCTGAGCTGTCGCTTCATCACGCCCCTGAACTTTGTAACCTCCCAGCACATTAACGGCTTGTGGAGTCAGGCCCAGATGTCCGCAAACAGGCACAGAGCGCTCAGTCAGCATTTTTACTGTTTCACACAACCAGCTTCCGCCTTCAATTTTGACCATGTTGGCCCCCGAACGCATTAATTCAGCCGCATTATTGCAGCTTTGCTCCGGTGTGGCGTAGCTCATGAAAGGCATATCTGAGATGAGAAAAGTTTGGGGAGCACCGGTGCGGACGCTTTTGGTGTGGTAGGCAATATCTTCAACAGTAACCGGTAAGGTGGAATCAAACCCCTGAACGGTCATGCCGAGTGAATCACCAATAAGTATGACTTTGATGCCCTGTGCAGCAAAAAGGTGAGCGAAGCTGGCATCATAGGCTGTAATTGTTGCGAACTTACGTTTCTCTTTTTTTAACTGGCTAAGATGAGCCAGAGATGTGGGTTTCATTGTTATCTCCTGAATATTCATACCCGTTGTTGGGTATAGAGCCTTGTCCATTCGGGTATCTAAGCTGATACCCGCTGGAACAGGTTCTGATTATCCAGAAATAGGCCATGATTGTATGAGATATTGCGTTACTTTTCCTTCGTATACCCGTCGTCTTTTATGTTGTCTCTTTGTTGGCTGGGCAAATTCGCTGCCGACGAATTTGTCATTCCCTTGCTGCCTCGATACAACTTGAAATTCATTGGGTACAAAACTGCTGTGTTACAACCAAAACGTCAGGCCATTTTCTGGAACATGTTTTAATCGTTCTGCTAATGTTTCTTTATCAGGAAACACAAGATCCGGGGCTATTTCTGCCAGCGGATAAAGCATAAATTCACGCTGTTTTAAACCGTAGTGGGGAATGGTCAGGCGTTCAGTATTAATAATGTGATCACCGAACAGCATAATATCTAAATCAAGCGTTCTTGGCCCCCAACGTTCGTCTTTACGAACCCTACCTTGTGCCAGTTCTATTGCCTGAGTGTGATCAAGCAATATTTCCGGTTGTAAATTTGTATCTAATGCAACAACCAGATTGAGGTAATCAGGCTGATCCTGTGGCCCCATAGGCTTAGTCCGATAAAATGAGGAACGGTTAATAAACGTTGTATCAGGGATCGATTTAAGTGCAGCAAGTGCATTATTAACTTGCTGCAAGGGGGAGGCCAGATTACTGCCAATGGCGATATAAACCCGGGTCATACTAGTTGTTGTTCCTGTTATGACGAAGGTGGTTGCCACGGCGGTGACGGGTTCTGCGACGAACGGGCTCGCAGCCAAGCTCGGAGATCATGCCCCGCTGCTGTGATGCGGTAGATTGCTGGAATTCTGTCCACCAATGTACCAGTTCTTTCAGCTCATGGCGTGGCTCAATGCTGGCGCGTAATTCTAATAAATCGTAGGCTGCCCGGAATTTCGGGTGCTCCATTAATTTATTTGCCCGTTTACCCTGACGGCGCGGCAGACGAAGCTGCAACAGCCAGATATCACGCATTGTTGTGGTATGACGCTTCGGAATGGCGATAGAACGACACTGTTCATCAAGAATATCATTCATGGCCAGGGCGAAAGCATCGTAATACTGTAAGCCCCCTTCCTGAGTCAGCTTCTCGGCATGTTCAATCAGTGGATACCACAATATTGCCGCAAATAGGAAAGCCGGATTGACCCGTTTGTCGTTCTGGAGACGGTAATCGGTATTCTTTAATACCTGTTCCAGCAGTTTTTCCATCGGCGAATCACCGGACTGGGTGAAACTGCGCTGGATTAACGGGAATAGTGGCTCAAACAGCTGGTATTCACACAGTAGTTTATATGTGCTGTAACCGTGCCCTGATTGCAGTAGCTTCAGGGACTCTTCGAACAGGCGCGCTGACGGAATATCCCGTAGCAGGAATGCCAGACGAGGGATTGGCTCTGCCGTGTTCTTTTCGATGGTCATGTTGAGCTTGCTGGCGAAGCGGACTGCACGCAACATCCGCACTGGATCTTCCCGATAGCGGGTTTCCGGATCACCAATCAGGCGTATGATCCCTTTTTCCAGATCCGCCATTCCACCGACATAATCCCGTAATGCGAAATCTTCAATCCCGTAATAAAGGCTATTAATTGTAAAATCACGGCGTGCAGCATCTTCTTCCACAGAACCAAAGATATTGTCTCGCAATAGCATTCCGCTCTGGGCTTTATGAGACTGATTACGATCATTGCTTTCAACTTGTTCATGTGGCCCACGGAATGTGGCAACTTCAATAACATCCGGCCCGAACATAATGTGAGCGAGACGGAAGCGACGACCAACAAGACGGCAATTGCGGAATAATTTGCGAACCTGTTCAGGGGTAGCATTGGTCGCGATATCAAAATCTTTGGGTTTTTTATGCAACAGTAAATCACGGACACCGCCGCCGACTAAATAAGCCTCAAAACCCGATTTATTCAGGCGATATAAAACCTTCAATGCATTATCACTGATATCTTTACGTGAAATAGAATGCTGTTCCCGTGGAATAACGGCAATTGGGGAATCAGAAGGTTTTGCCTTTCCGGATTTATTCTTCATTTTGATGTTTTCAGCATTTGATGAAGATGTGCGATTCACTCTGCGGCGTTTAGGCAGAGTGCTGCTCTTTTTATGAGCAGGATGGTCAGATATGGTGACTGGCCTTTCACTGGCTGCCTGTATTTCGCGTTTTATCTTGGTTTCGCGGATCAGCAAATTACGGCAGAAAGTTGCTACTCGGTTAAAAATGGTACACCTCGATAGTGACGGATAAAATTAAAACAAAAACAGCCGCTAATCATAACTTACTGGGCATTCTTTGAGAATGCTTGCAGTATCAATAGAAACACTTTATTTAAATTGTCCATTGATTATGTCCTGAGGCGGAACATGATTTATATTCCAGCCAATAATTGCCTGTTTTAGCAGTTGTTCCGTGGTGATATCCTGCCAGCCAGCAATCGTTGGCTGGTTTAAAAATGATAACGCTTCCACCAGCAATGGACGTGGATCATCAAGAGGGATCGGTTTTGCATGATTTTGCTTGGAAAGTTTATTTCCCTCTTTATTTAATACAAGAGGCAAATGTACATAATCCGGTGTTGTAAAATTCAGATACCGATATAAGGATATTTGGCGAACCGTAGGTTCAATCAAATCTGCTCCTCTGACAATTTCAGTGATGCCTTGATAGTTATCATCAATAACAACGACAAGATTATAGGCGAATAATCCATCTTTGCGATGAATAATGAAGTCCTCTTCAGCCATTTTTACCGGTACGGTAACATTACCTTGTAATTTGTCGTAAAAATCATACACAGGGTGATCCTGTTTCAGGCGAATAGCGGCATTATGGGCTGGCAGTTGTAGATGCTGGCAGTGAGCATCATAAAATCCGCCCAGCTGATGAATGCGCTGGCGGGTGCAGGTACAGTAATAACTGTTTCCCTGCTGCTGCAACTGAGCAAGTATCGCCCGATAAGCCTCATGGCGTTGGGACTGGTACAGCACTTCTCCGTCCCAGTGAAGCCCATAGTGCTCTAAGGCACGCAGTATTCTACCCGCTGAACCGGGAATTTCCCGTGGCGGATCAATATCATCAATACGCATCAGCCACTTACCGTGGTGAGCACGGGCCTGTAAATAGCTACCCAGAGCTGTCACCAGAGAGCCAAAGTGGAGATCGCCAGATGGGGATGGTGCGAAACGCCCGACGTATAATGAGGAGTGTTCGGATTCAGATTGAGTCATGTCAGGATCAGATGAAAGGTATATACGGCGCCTTTCAGCGCCGTACTCACCTACCCATTAGCCAGCCATTTGCTTTTCGCGAATTTCAGCTAACGTTTTACAGTCAATACATAAATCAGCTGTAGGACGCGCTTCCAAACGACGGATGCCGATTTCAACCCCACAGGATTCACAGAAGCCAAAATCATCATCTTCGACTTTTTTCAGCGTTTTTTCGATCTTTTTGATCAACTTACGTTCACGATCCCGATTACGTAATTCAAGACTGAATTCTTCTTCTTGCGCCGCACGGTCAACCGGATCAGGGAAGTTCGCTGCCTCATCTTGCATATGAGATACAGTACGGTCTACTTCATCCCTGAGTTGATTGCGCCATGCTTCCAGAATGAGCTTGAAATGCGTTAACTGGGCATCGTTCATGTATTCTTCGCCAGCCTTCTCTTGGTAAGGTTCTACCCCAGCGATGGCGAGAATGCTCAAGGACGAGGTTTTACGTTTTTGCCCTTCTTGCATAATGCTTCTCCTTACACACGCACTATCAAACGAGCCCCCTGACAGTAGGGGGAAAAAAATAGGCCGCTATAAATAGCAGATGACTGCGAGGTTGGCAATTATTCCTACCATTAGTTTTGCAATGGTGTGAAGACAGCCGTGTTTACTGCCTAAATATGCTGCAAAACTCACCTCGTCAGCATGATCTGTTTACAAATCATCCCATTGATACAAAAGGCAATTTGTGACTTAGAACCATCCTGTTTTCTGTCATGCTGGCCCCGTAACAGATTACTTCGACCCCTAAATTGCATGCTTGTTCCAAAAGAAAAGCATAATCGTGGTCAATATGTTTTGCTGCCATAACGTGACTAATGCCGGAATGTAGCACGGCAAAGCACAGGACAGCCCGCTGTCCCTGTTGTGCTATCAATGATAGTTCACGTAAATGTTTTTGCCCACGAATTGTCACAGCATCAGGAAAATAACCATTATTTCCCTGCAACAGGGTGACGGATTTCACCTCAATATAGCAGTTAACTTTTTGTTTTGACTCTAACAATAAATCTATCCGGCTTTTCTCTTTTCCATAGCCCACTTCACGGCTGACTTTTTCGTAACCGGATAATTCTGAAATGAGATCGTTTTCAATGGCCTGAAAAACCAGATCGTTGGCTCTGAGGGTATTGACACAAATCCAGTGCCCGTCCTGAGTCTGTGTCAGTTCCCAGCTATTGGGATATTTACGTTTTGGATTATCAGAGGTGGAATACCAAACGGTATCACCCGGTGTTGCGCATCCGGTCATTGCTCCGGTATTGGCACAGTGTATGGTCAGCGTTTCACCTTCCGGAGTCAGAACATCGGCCAGAAAACGTTTATAACGGCGAATTAATGTAGCGTGCTTTAGCGGTGGTGAAAATTCCATAAACTTTCCTTTATACCTGAACCAACAGTTTCATCATGACTTAACCTGCACGGAGTCACATGAACTAAAATTAAACGGAAACTGAAATTAAAGTCGCTAATGCTACAATGGCACCCATTGAAAGTTAATCATTATGGTGAACCTTTGTTATTACCCATTTATGACGTTGTGGACTCAGTCATAGCTCAGCTGGAAACTTCAAAACAGGTATTACTGCATGCCCCGACCGGTGCCGGAAAATCAACCGGACTACCGCTGGCAATTCTCAACAAGTCACGGTTTAGTGGGCGGATCATCATGCTGGAACCCCGGCGTATTGCGGCACGCAGTGTTGCGGAACGTCTGGCAGAACAATTGAACGAGCCTGTCGGCAGAACGGTGGGTTACCGGATGCGTCAGGAAACAAAAGTCAGTGTTCACACACGTCTTGAAGTTGTCACAGAAGGTATCCTGAACCGGATGTTGCAACAGGATCCTGAATTGAGTGATGTCTCTCTCGTTATCCTTGATGAATTCCACGAACGTAGCTTACAGGCCGATTTGGCTTTAGCACTGTTGTTAGATGTACAGGAAGGATTACGCGATGATTTGCGTATTCTGGTGATGTCTGCAACGCTGGATAACCAGCGCCTTTCTTCTTTATTACCAGAAGCACCGGTTGTGGTCTCCGAAGGTCGTAGTTATCCGGTAACGAGAAGCTATCATTCCCTGCCTGCTCATCTGCCTTTTGAGCAATCAGTGGCGTCAACAGTATTACGTTTGTTGCAGCAGGAGCCGGGGTCATTACTGCTGTTTTTACCCGGTGTGAGGGAAATTCAGCGGGTGCAGACTTACTTAGAAGAAAAAATCGGTAGCGATACATTATTGTGTCCGCTATATGGCGCGTTATCGTTAACAGACCAACGAATGGCGATAATGCCCGCTCCGGCCGGAAAACGTAAGGTTGTACTGGCGACCAATATTGCAGAAACCAGCCTGACTATTGAAGGTATTCGTCTGGTGGTGGACAGTGGTCTGGAACGTACCAGCCGGTTTGAACCCCGGACAGGATTAACCCGTTTGATCACTCAGCGTATCAGTCAGGCATCAATGGTGCAGCGGGCGGGGCGAGCCGGCAGGCTGGAAGCGGGCGTCTGCTGGCATTTGTTCAGTCAGGAACAGGCTGAACGGGCAGCGGAACACAGTGAACCTGAGATTTTGCATACCGACTTGAGTAGCTTGCTGCTTTCGTTACTACAGTGGGGATGCCGTGACAGTACTCAACTACGCTGGCTGGATAATCCACCACAGGCCGCACTGGCTGTTGCCCGTACTCTGCTTGTACGGCTGGGAGCACTGGATGATAAGCAGCAGTTAACCGCCCGTGGCTGGCAAATGACAGAATCGGGTTGTGAGCCTCGCTTAGCCGCCATGTTGTGTCTGGCTAAAGAGCAGTATGACAGACAGGATTCAGATCGGGGAATATTGGTAACGGCAGCAAAACTTGTCGCAATCCTTGAAGAACCACCACGTAGGGGACAGATGGATCTCACTCATTGCCTTAACACATTTCAACCGAACTGGCAGCAACGGTCAAAACAGTTACTCAGGGAACTGGCGGGTAATAATATGGCAAATGCTGCCGATAGTAATGTGAAGTATATACCTGAGTTACTGGTACAGGGCTTCCCCGACAGAATTGCAAAAAACCGTGATAATCTCGGGCGATTCCAACTGGCTACAGGTCTGGGAGCTATGCTTGCGCAGGAGGAGCCGCTTTCGGGGGAAACATGGCTGGTGGTTCCTTTATTGCAGCAGGGTAATAAGATGCCGGATGCACATATTTTGCTTGCATGTCCATTAGATATTGAGCAAATCATCCGGCAATATTCTTCTTTGTTTACAGAACAGACAGCTATTGAATGGGATGATAATAAAGGCACTTTGCGGGCATGGAAGAGACTGAAATGTGGACGATTGACAGTCAGATCACAGCCTTTGGCAAAACCTTCAGATGCCGAATTGCAGGAAGCTCTGCTGAACTGGGTTCGGCAGGAAGGTCTGGTAGCGCTGAACTGGTCACAGGAAGCATTGCAGCTGCGTGTTCGTTTACAGCGGGCGCAGGAATGGCTGCCGGAAACACAATGGCCTGCGGTTGATGATGAAGCGTTATTGGCTTCTCTTGAACAGTGGCTACAACCGGTGCTGGAAGGTGTGAGAAATTTGAAAGGATTGCAGCAGATTGAACTGTCAGCTGCTCTGGTGAGTTTACTTGACTGGCAGCAACGGCAAGTACTGGATAATGAATTGCCTACTAATTACACTGTGCCAACCGGAAGCCGGATTGGTATCGAATATTTTTATGATAAACCTCCCGTACTATCCGTAAAAATGCAGGAAATGTACGGAGAACAGCAAAATCCGGCTGTGGCAAAAGGGCGTGTACCTGTCGTTGTTGAGCTATTGTCTCCGGCTCAGCGGCCGTTGCAAATCACGCAGGATCTTGCAGCATTCTGGCAGGGGGCTTACCGTGAAGTGCAAAAAGAGATGAAAGGGCGTTATCCAAAACACTTATGGCCCGATGATCCGGCAAACACAGCACCGACAAGGCGGGTAAAAAAATATATTTAGTTATTAAATAAAGCATTTAACTGGAGAATTCGGTATGTCTGATGATGATCGTCAGCCAATCGGACGTAAGGGTAAAAAATCAAAACATCGTCGTGGGCGTCAGGCAAACAAACGTCATCGGCGGGATGACTATGATGATTATGAATATAATGATGTTGAAGACGAAAATGACACCGATGATGAGGAGGAACTCATGACGAAGAAAGGGAAGAAATCTCCTCAGGTAAAAAAAGGAAGTAAATGGATCTGGCTGCTGTTATTGAAAATCTTGATTGTGCTGGCAGTACTCATTGGCATATATGGTTTTTATCTGGATGGCAAAATCCGCCATCGCATTGATGGTAGAGTGTGGCAGCTCCCTGCGGCGGTATATGGCCGTATGGTAAATCTTGAACCCGGCATGAATTACAGTAAGGTCGAAATGATTCGGTTACTGGAAGGCATGCAATATAGGCAGGTGACTAAAATAACCCGCGCAGGTGAATTTGTGGTCAGAGGCAATAGCATTGAAATGCTGCGTCGGCCATTTGATTTTCCTGATGGCAAAGAAGGCCAGATTCAGGCTCGTCTGACTTTCGATGACAATCAGTTAACCAGTATTGAAAACATGGAGAACCAGCGCCAGTTTGGTTTCTTCCGTCTTGATCCAAAACTTATCACAATGATGCAGTCTGCGAACGGTGAGCAGCGTTTGTTTGTTCCACGTTCCGGTTTTCCTGATCTACTGGTTCAGACCTTACTGGAAACGGAAGATCGCTATTTCTACGAACATGGTGGTATCAGGCCACTTTCGATTGCTCGTGCTGCGCTGGAAAATCTGCTGGCAGGTCGTGCAGTTCAGGGAGGCAGTACCTTAACCCAGCAATTAGTCAAAAATTTATTCCTGACGAATAAACGGACTTTCAGTCGTAAAGCCAATGAAGCCTTAATGTCCGTACTGCTGGAGGCTCGCTACAGCAAAGATCGCATTCTCGAACTCTATCTGAACGAAGTTTTTCTGGGGCAGAGTGGCGATGAAGAGATCCGCGGTTTTCCGTTAGCGAGTCTTTACTATTTCGGCCGTCCGATTAATGAGCTGAGTCTGGATCAGCAGGCATTGTTGGTAGGGATGGTTAAAGGAGCTTCGTATTACAACCCGTGGCGTAACCCTAAAAGTGCACTGGAACGTCGTAATGTCGTATTGAAAATTCTCCAGAATCGAAAAGTGATTAATCAGGAGCTGTATGACCTGTTAAGTGCGCGTCCACTCGGTGTAAAATCGAAAAGCGCTGTGATAGCACCTCAACCTGCATTTATGCAGATGGTACGTCAGGAACTACGAGAAAAGCTGGGTGAGAAGATTGATGATTTATCCGGTGTCAAAATCTTCACTACATTAGATCCAGTGGCGCAGGATGCGGCTGAAAATGCGATAGAAAACGGTATTGCGGCATTGCGCAAAGATAAAAATCGTCCGGTGCCTAATCTGGAAGGTGCAATGGTTGTTGTTGACCGTTTCAGTGGCGAAGTCCGGGCAATGGTTGGAGGCTCGCAGCCACAATATCCGGGCTTTAACCGTGCTATGGATGCGCGTCGCTTAATCGGTTCGCTTGCCAAGCCTGCAACTTATCTGACTGCATTGAGTGAACCTGATAAATATCGCCTGAATACCTGGCTGGCGGATGAACCTATCTCAATACCTCAGGCGGGGGGGGAACCGTGGGAGCCGAGAAACTTCAGCCGTAATTTCAGCGAACGAGTGATGCTGGTTGATGCGCTGGCACGTTCAATCAACATTCCGACAGTCAATCTGGGGCTGGACGTGGGATTGGATCATATCGCCAATACCTTGGTGTTACTGGGCATTCCTGCTAAAGAGATTCAGAAAGTGCCGGCAATGTTGCTGGGAGGTATAAATCTGACCCCGATGGAAATGGCTCAGGAGTTTCAGACCATTGCCAGTGGAGGAAATAGGGCCAAACTCTCCGCACTGCGCTCTATCATTGCTGAAGATGGCACAGTGGTTTACCAGAGTTACCCACAGGCGGAAAGAGCCGTACCTGCTCAGGCAGCTTATCTGACGTTATATGGTATGCAGCAGGTTGTGGCACGGGGAACAGGCCGTTCTCTGACCGGAAAATATGGCAAATATAATCTGGCGGGAAAAACGGGAACCACCAATAACCTGCGTGATACATGGTTTGCCGGAATCGATGGTAAAGAGGTCGCTATTGTTTGGGCTGGATTAGATAACAATGAGCCGACCAAACTGACCGGAGCAACAGGAGCATTGAAGATTTACGAACGTTATCTGGCGAATGAGACTCCATTGGCGCTGGATAATCGTGCTCCGGAAGGTATTGTCGATATGTCAGTTAATGAAGATGGTTCTTTTAACTGCGAAGGTGGTGGTATCAGAATGTTACCGGTCTGGACCGATGATCCACAGGCGTTATGTCAGCAATCCGTACAGCAGCCAATTGAGGAGGGCCAAGAAGAGGCTCCGGGCTGGCTGAAAGAGATGTTTGGACAGTAAAGAGTTATCTTTAATAGGCTGTAATTACATGTAATTCCCCACTTTTACAGGTGGGGAATTTAATTTTGAAGCATATATCAAGATTCGAATAAACGTAGATCAAATGTTTGAAATGCATCATCTTTTGGGGAATATCCCAACACTTTTCTTGTTTCAGTTAAATCAAGGCGTTTAAAACGATTATCAGAAATGCCGTGAGCAATAAAAAACGTAATTTCTTCTGCTTCAATGGCACAAGTAATTAACTGAACTGCATCATCTGGGCTGAGCCATGCACTGAGGTCACGGGCAGTTTTCAGTTCGTGATTATCTTTAAATTCAAATGCACCTATGCGAATTGCAATGGAAGACAAACCTTTCTGGGTTGCAAAATAGGAACAAAGCGCTTCCCCAAAACATTTTGTTACACCGTATATATTGGCAGGTGATGTCGCAATATTGTCAGGTATTTGCTTATCTATCGGATACCCTTCAATCGTTTGTGCACTGCTGGCAAAAATAAAACGGCGGCATAGTGATTTGGCTGCGGCCTGAAGTAGATAATTTGTGGTTAAGATATTGGCAGGTAATAAATCTTCAAACTCTGCATTTGCATAAGGAATACCGGCGAGATGGATAATATTTTCTGCATCAGAAACTAATTCTTCGGCAACAGTGGGATTAGATAAATCAGCCAGTATGAAACAATGTGGGGCAGGAATGTGATAGTCAGGGTGTTTTTGATCTACAAGAGTGAAAATATAACGATCTTGCATTGCCAGAAAAAAAGTCCGTCCTATACGCCCACTTGCTCCAGTTAACAAAATAGTACGTTTTGACATTATTTTTCTTGATCCTGTCTAGTTTCAGATGAAATGTTGTTGTGATTTTATACACGAAATTTTTGACATATGTATGAAGTAAGCATATTTTAAATTTATTTTTCTCAGAAGTGATTATTTCTATTCTGTATGGTTTTTTAGTCCTGAATGCTCATAATCAAAGTATCATGGGTTATGATCCATTACAGGATATTTTTAGTAAAATATAAAAAATTTCAATTTATGAATATTATTATCTTATCTCTACTATTTATTACCGCTGCTTTATTACATGGCATCAGCGGTATTGGCTTCCCCATTGCCAGTACAACGGCATTAAGTCTATTTATGCCATTAAAAGAGGCCGTAGTTTTAGCCTTATGGCCAACATTATTGGTCAATTTGTTAAGTGTCATATCCGGTGGGAAAATTGGCCCGATATTACATAAATACAGTTTGCTGGCACTATTTTCCTTAGTCGGCAGTTTTATTGGAGCAAAACTTTTATTTCTGGTTAATCCGGCTTATTTGCAATTACTATTAAGTGGAATTATTGCATTTTACATTATCAATAGTATCCGTAGCACGAACCTCCGTTTATCTACAAATCCGGTTATTTTGTCACTATTCGGCTTGGTGGCGGGTATTATCGGTGGGGCGACAAATGCCATGTCACCTATATTGATAATGTGCCTGCTGGCAATGAGCAGTGATCGTCATGAAATCGCGCGGGCGGCTAATCTCTGTTTTTTGCTCGGCAAAATCAGCCAATTGATCGTATTACGTAACGAAGCCTTTGAACTATTCTCTTCGGATTATTTATGGCCAGTATTGTTACTGACCGTATTATCTGTCCTTTTTCTCTTTATTGGTACTCGTCTGAGAACTCGGATCAGTGCACAGCATTTTCGCTGGCTGATGCTTATTCTGTTGGGAGTACTGGCAGTAATGTCTGCAATTCAGGCGATACGGGTGTTGGTGTGAAGATTAACCTATAACACCGTAATAATAATTACGGTGTTATGGGAAACAGATTATTTCAGCTTAGCGAAACAACGAGCAGCAGCATCAATGGTACGCTGAATATCTTCCTCTGAATGAGCGATAGACATAAAACCGGCTTCGAATGCGGATGGTGCCAGATAAATGCCTTCATCCAGCATTAAATGGAAGAACTGTTTGAATCGTTCAACATCACATTTCATCACATCCTGATAGCAGGTAACGCTTTCCGCATCGGTAAAGAAAATACCGAACATACCGCCAACGTGGTTAATAACCAGAGGAATATCAGCTTTGGCAGCTGCATTTTTTAATCCCATTGCCAGTTTATCCGTCAGTTCACTCAGGCGTTGATGGACTCCAATTTGAGCAACTTCTTTCAGGCAGGCTAAACCTGCTGCCATCGCAATCGGGTTTCCGGAAAGGGTTCCTGCCTGATAAACAGGGCCGGTTGGGGCCAGTTTTTCCATAATTTCCTGACGGCCACCGAATGCACCGACAGGCATCCCGCCACCGATGATTTTTCCAAGAGAAGTGAGATCAGGCTTAACTCTGTAATATTCCTGTGCACCACCTAAAGCAACACGAAAACCTGTCATTACTTCATCAATAATCAACAGAGCGCCGAATTCATCACACAGTTTACGCAGCCCCGGCAAAAACTCAGGTTGCGGTGGGATGCAGTTCATATTGCCGGCAACTGGCTCGACGATAATACAGGCAATTTCTTCCGGGAATTTTTCGAATGCTTCACGCACTGAATTCAAGTCATTGTAGACACAGGTCAGAGTGTGTTTGGCGAAATCAGCAGGAACTCCCGGAGAATTTGGCTGTCCGATAGTCAGGGCACCGGAACCGGCTTTTACCAGCAGGCAATCCGCGTGACCATGGTAGCAACCTTCGAATTTGATGATTTTATCGCGCTGAGTATAACCACGAGCCAGGCGGATGGCACTCATCGTTGCTTCCGTGCCTGAGTTCACCATACGAACCATATCCATTGAAGGAACCAGCTCTGTTACCAGTTTTGCTATTTCTACTTCGGCAGCTGTAGGAGCACCAAAACTCAGACCACGTTCAGCAGCTTCAATGACAGCGTTGCGGATAGTAGGGTGATTGTGTCCCAGAACCATCGGTCCCCATGAACCGACATAATCGATATAGGCATTACCATCGACATCATAAAGATAGGCACCATTGGCGCTCTGGATAAATACAGGTGTACCGCCAACGCCATTGAAAGCGCGCACCGGAGAGTTTACACCGCCGGGGATAACGTGTTTTGCCTGAGAGTAAAGTGTTTCGGACTGGCTCATTAATCAATGCTCCTGAAAGACAACAGATATGTAGATTTGCCATTCTAAATCACCCTAATAGGTAAGCCAAATTAGAAGTAAAGGATAAGTATGTCTGGCAAAACTTGAACGAATCAGTCAGGTATTAGATAATCGTCGCTAACTGATCTGAAGGTTTATGCCCCCTATTGGGTATACAGTAACTTTCCGAGAATTTTTACCGGAAAACCGGACTGGAGTAAAAATATGAGCGATGATGCTGCATTACCTTTGCAGTTTACTGATGCCGCAGCCAACAAAGTGAAAGTATTGGTTGCTGATGAAGAGAACCCGAATCTGCGTTTGCGGGTTTATATTACAGGTGGTGGTTGTAGCGGTTTCCAGTATGGTTTCACTTTCGATGACCAAATGAACGAAGGTGATATGACAATTCAGAAACAGGGTGTTGAACTGGTCGTTGACCCGATGAGCTTGCAATATTTAGTAGGCGGCTGTGTCGATTATACCGAAGGTCTGGAAGGCTCCCGCTTTATCGTCACTAATCCGAACGCAAAAACGACTTGTGGTTGTGGCTCTTCTTTTAGTATCTGATTGGGTACATTGAACATTCTCATTTCAATGTATACACAATGGATTTCAAGATGCGTCGCGGCGGTAAGGGAGTTCATCCCCGGGAGCATAGATAACTATGTGACTGGGGTGAATGAGCGCAGCCAACAAAGAGGCAGCTTGAAAGACGAAGTGTATAAAACTTAAGGGCAACGTTCACGTTGCCCTTAAGGTGTTATCAAATTTATGGATTTTTCACGTTCAGTCATTTTTTCATTGCGCTTATTGTTCTAAGTAATTTCATTTATATAAATTTAATTATTAGAGGTAGATGGTAATTAAGTTTATTTAATGATTAAAAGTCAACTTCGTACATATAGTCCCCGAATTCTTTGAAATAAAGCTCTTGAGTTATCATAAAATCTTTATTTAATTCTTTGAGATAATTATCATCCCTCAATCCGAAATAGGGGGAGTGATGCATAAAGTGACCATAAATATTTTGACAATCTTTTTGATAACGCTGAGTATCAAGAATATGATGATGCCATATTTCATCTACTTCGATAGATGGAACAATTTTTATATTCTTGCCTTTATATTTATATAGAAGAAACATAAAATTTTTATACTGTTCCATTGCATCCTTTGCTCCCTCTTCTGTCCATACTTTAGCTATATTCGGGTCTTTTTGGGTGATTTTCTTAATAATCCACGTAAGATCAAGGAGTTTGACATTTTCAGTAAATTCTTCTTTTGTCATTTTAGTAATCCTTTTTATTTTACATAGATAACGCAGGAATAGGAGCTAATCCTATTCCTGTTTTTTATTTACAAAAAAAGTTTATGAGATTATTCACAGGCTGATGGTTTAGCTATTTTGCGTGTTCTTTTCATAATTAATACCTCTAATAACATAAGTTATTTTTGTGATATCAATTTTATATTAGTAATAATTACCAGTATAAAATCGATGTGTGGATTATAACCAGAAAAAAGAGATTTTAAAATATAAAAATAATGAAGCAGTAATGTTTGAGTTCTTATTTTTAAAACAGTGTTAATTGCTGACACAATTGCTCAGTTGCGAGAATAATCCTTGGTCCGGCACGGCTGAACCAGTCATCGTTGATGGTGACAATTCTGACATTTAACTGTGGTCGCCAGAATTCGGCTACTCGCTGTTTTTGATCTTCCGTTCCGCCCATCACGATGACTTCCGGTTTGCGCACCAGAACCTGTTCACGGTTAACCTGAGGCCACGGTACGGGGCTATCGGCAAAGATGTTTCTGCCTCCACATGCAGAAACAATTTCACTCTGAATGGTATGGCTGGATGAAGTGAAAATTGGATTTATACCAAATTGGATAAATACTGGTGTAGGGTTTGCTTTGGCATAAGTTTGTTTTAGCTGACTGAATTTTTGCCGGATATCCGCAGCGGCTTTTTTGGCTGTATCCGGATGTGAACTATAGGCTGCCAGCCGCTCTAAATCAGTGGCAACATCCTCTACTTTTTTCACATCAGAGTAAAAAATCGGAATACCGAGTGCAGCGAGTTGCTCCAGTGGCCTTTGTGGATTACCGCCGCGCCATGCCAAGATTAAATCAGGTTTCAGGGCGATGATCCGCTCAACATTGATACCCTGCCAGTTTGCGACCTGCTCCAGTTTTTTTGCTGCTTCAGGATAATCGGAGTAAGCACTGACAGCGACAAGCTGATCACCCATGCCTGCGGCATAGGCAAGTTCAGTGGTGGAGGGGGCAAGGCTGATAACACGGGACGCTGCTGCGTACAGTGGCGCACTGAAAACACTTAAAAAGCTATACAGCAGAAATAAGAATACCATCCAGACCGAGTGATAAGCGGTGGTTTTCAAATAGAATTTCATTAAGTGATGTTCCAGACTTTAGAGCCTATAAAATAGGCTCTAATCAATTACTGCTTGCTGAGTTCAGTCAGCATTGCGTTGATCATCCGTGTGGATTCCTGTGCCGCGACAACCAGAAACTCATCAAAGCTAATATGAGATTCCTGATCTGCAACGTCAGAAATAGCGCGAACAACAACGAAAGGCACTTTATATTGATGACAAACATGACCAATAGCTGCGGCTTCCATCTCAACCGCTGCAACGTTCGGGAAAGTCGCCCGGATACGTGCCAGTGGTTCTGAACCGTTGATAAAGGCATCGCCACTGCAAACCAGACCACGGACGGCGTTCAGTTCCAGAGACTGAATACATTTTTCAGCTAAAGTAATTAATTTTTCATCAGCAATAAATGCGGCAGGGCATTGCGCCATCTGGCCCGGTTCATAACCAAAAGCGGTAAGATCAGCATCGTGGTAACGTACTTCTTCAGATACCACAATATCACCCACTTTCAGTTTCGGATCCAGACCGCCTGCTGAACCAGTGTTAATTACGATATCCGGCTGACAGTGTTCAATTAACAGAGTAGTGCCAAGTGCGGAAGAGACTTTACCGATACCGGATTTCAGCAAGGCGATATCAACACCATTCAGTTTACCGGTATAGATCTCACATCCACCGCGCGACAATGTTTGCAGACCTTCGATCTGGTCGCGTAACAAAGTCACTTCCTGTTCCATTGCACCTATTACACCTACTTTCATGTGTCATACTCTCTTTTGTTATTAGTTTGTGCCTATTCATATATACCCTATGGATTTCGAGTTGCATCGCGGCGGCGAGGGAACACATCCCCGGGAGCATAGAAAACTATGTGACTGGGGTGAGTGAGCGTAGCCAACAAAGAGGCAGCTTGAAAAACGACGGGTATAGGCCTGATTAATGTGGCAGTGTATCATTATATAATCGCCTGCCGGAGGTTCCGACCATAAATAATCATATCATTCGATATGGGGGGATTGATGCCTAAGATTGATTTCAAGCAAAAACTGAATTTTCAGCGTAAGTACAGAAACGCTTCCATCCCTGATGCTAATGAAGATCAGATAAACCGGCAGTTTGAAAGTGATCGCGGGCGGATCATCAACTCTGCGGCTATCCGGCGGTTGCAGCAGAAAACGCAGGTGTTTCCGCTGGAGCGTAATGCGGCGGTGCGCAGCCGGTTAACGCATTCACTGGAAGTGCAGCAAATTGGTCGTTATATCTCTAAAACGATTATTGCCGAACTGACTAAACAGAATTTGCTGGAAAAATATGGGCTGAGTGAGCGTCTGAGTGCTTTTGAAAGCCTGATTGAGATGGCTTGTCTGATGCATGATATCGGTAATCCCCCGTTTGGTCATTTTGGTGAGGCGGCGATTAAGGACTGGTTCTCCCGCCGGTTAGATCCTGACTATTTACCTGAGACTGAATTACCTGAGACCGAACAGGCCAATCGGCAGGATAATTGTCAGGTTGCAGCACTGTGTTTGAGTGGAGAAGAGAAAAAAGATCTGTTCCGACGCCAGTTGAGGATGGATCTATGCCAGTTTGAAGGAAACGCGCAGGCTATCCGGCTGGCACACAGTCTGCTTAAACTGAATCTGACGTATGCTCAAATCGGCTGTATTCTCAAATATACCTGTCCGGCTTATCGTCTCGAAGAATCTCCGGGAGAATTCAGTTACCTGATGAAGAAAAAAGGCTATTACTGGTCAGAAGATTGTTTTATCCGTGAATTAAAGAAAGAGCTGCAATTGGGAGATTTCTGCCGTTTTCCACTGACCTATATTATGGAAGCTGCCGATGATATTTCTTATTGTATCGCTGATCTGGATGATGCGGTTGAGAAAGGTATTTTTAATGTTGAGCAGCTGGTGGAATACCTGAAACAGGAATGGAAAGAGAATGGTGGTCACCATAAAGGCGATTTGTTCGAATCGACGGTAATTCAGGCTTATAAAAAAACAACCAATAATGAAGCCCGCCGCAATATCCACGAACAATTTTTTATGTATTTACGGGTATTTATTACCGGTAAATTAGTCCCTTATACGGCACAGCGTTTTATTGAGCATTTACCGGAAATTTATGCCGGAACTTTCAATTATGCTTTACTGGAAGCCAACGGCGAAGAGCACCGTTTACTGAGTACCTTAAAGAGCGTGACGCGCAAACGGGTATTCAATCACCCGGAAGTGGAAGAACTGGAATTACAGGGCTACCGGATTATTACCGGTTTGCTGGATGTTTATAGCCCGTTACTGGAACTATCCCGAGAGGATTTCTGGGAGTTACATCAGAATAACTTCCACACAAAATACTTTATCGAAACCCGCCTGTTACACAAGCTTTCAACTAAACACCGGCTGGCTTATAACGAAGCGGTAGAGGGAATTATTGCCACTGACGAAACTGAAAAAGACGTGATCGAATTTTACTATCGGGCACGTCTGATTCAGGATTACATTAGTGGCATGACAGACCATTATGCTTATGAGGAGTATCGCAAGTTTATGGTATCGAAGTGAGTGCTCTGGCGGCTCTCAGTATGTCAGGAGCTGCCGCAATAACATGGTCGATTTCGTCAATAAACTCCAGTAGTTCAGGCTCTAAATCAGCCAGAGAAATATTCTGCTTTAACTGTTTTTCGATCAGTTCGCAAATCATCTTTAATTTAGGTACGCCGTTATAGCAGCAACTGCCGTGCAGCTGATGAACATGATGCAAAAACTGTTTACGGTGGGCTTCACCTTCCACGGTCAATGCCTGCTCAATTCTTGTTTTCATCTCCGGCAGAGATTGCACCAGCATTGCCAGCATTTCCAGCGCCAGTGATTCTTTGCCGGCGGTTTGCTGTAAAGCCAGTTTCCAGTCTATGGCTTGTGGTTTTTTGGTTGGACTATACTGATGCAGTAAGTCTTTTAAGCGAGCCTCATCCAGTGGTTTAGACAAACAGTCGATAAAAGGAGAATGTCCCTGATTGCAGGTTTCATCGCAGATAAAAGCGGTGACAGCAACAATGGGGGTTTGTTTATGTTCCGGCAATTGATGAATTTGCTCTGAAGTCTGGATTCCATCCATATCTGCCATCTGAATATCCATCAGGATGAGATCCAGAGAATGTTTTTTCGCCATTTTCAGGGCTTCCATACCACTGCTGCACAGAATAGTGTTATCCACTTGTTCGCTTAAAAGTGTGCCGATTAATTTCAGATTAGCCGGATTATCATCGACAGCCATAACCGTCATAGGCAGGCGGAATGACGAGTGGGGCTGAGATAAATGTGCAGGCACTGAATCTAACAGGAACTCCTCTTTTTCCAGCCAGATATCAAAATAAAAGACCGTCCCTCTGGTGGGTTCACTGATGAAATCGATTTCTCCGTCCATTTCATTAACCAGTCGCTTGGTAATGCTTAACCCTAACCCTGTGCCGCCGTAATGACGTGTAATGCTGGCATCGGCCTGATTGAATGCCTGAAACAGAATGGGGCGGTACTCTGATTTAATACCAATCCCGGTATCAGTTACGGTAAAATCGATTTGCACCATATGGTGCCTTTGCTGGCGCAGCTTTATTTCCAGTGTGATATTGCCCTCATCTGTGAATTTAATCGCATTGCCAATTAAGTTAGTGAGTATTTGCTGCAAACGGATGGGATCACCAATCATCAGGTTTGGTAGCTGGTCATCGATATAGTGGTGCAGGGGAAGATTTTTCGCACTGGCAGAAGGTGTCAGTAATTCGATCACCTCATTGACGGTATCACGCAGTAAGAAAGGTATTTGATCTAATATTAGTTTATTGGATTCCAGACGAGAAAAATCCAGAATGTCATTGATGATTTTCAGCAGATTGTTGGCGGAACGTTCAATGACATGAAGATATTCTGCCTGTTGATAGGTTATCGGTGTTTTCAGCATCTGGCGGGTAAAACCGATAACACCGTTAAGCGGGGTTCGCAGTTCATGAGACATATTCGCCAGAAATTCGGTTTTTATCCTGACTGCTTCCTGTGCCCGTTTTTTAGCGATAGTCAGTTCCACATTTTGAATTTCCAACTGTTCCATTGTAATTTGTAGGTCAGAAGTCGCCTGATCGATATGCAACTGCATTTCGTCTTTATATTTTGACAGCGATTCCGCGACGGTATTAATCCCATTCTGAAGTGCGGATAACTCGCCCGGCATGGCTCCCGTTACTCGTGTATTCAACTGCCCCTGCCGGATACGGTTAACGGCTTTGACCATACATTCCAGAGGCTCTGTAACTTTACGCACCAGAATATGGGCAAACAATGCCGTTCCGCCGAGGCAGAGGATCAGCAAAATGATAGAGGTTGCAATCTCCTTGTATTGCTGGAGTTGAGCGGCCCGTAAATCCAAATCAATGGCGATATAACCGATGGGGACGGGTTTATGTGGTGTTTCCGGCCACCCGTTAGAAGCGCTGCTTTCCGAGATAATCGGCATTTTCAGGATAATGCTGTTGCTGTCTTCTTCTTTAGTCAGTGTTGTCGGAATAGGATCATTCGGCCTGAGTCGCAACAGGTTGACATCATATTTATCATTGGAAATTTCGAACAGCTGATGGTGTTCATCAAAAATTGCAATGGCCATAACGATTTCAGAATTCCGGCGATGGAGGCGATTTATCAGTGATTTTACGCCCTTACTGTTATCCAGATTTATTCCTACCTCGCTGGCAATGGACAGAGGCTCAATAATGCTGATCCCACTGCGGACTATCAGGCTCTTCAACTCATAATAGCGGTATGAGATAAATGATATACTCACAAGTGTTCCGACCAATAAGACAGGAACCAAAATCAGGCTCATCATACGGGTGCGCAGGCTATATTTGGTCATAAGCATCCATTGTGGGAAAATCAAAACTCAATTTTTCAAAGTCAGTCAGAATCATGGTGCAATTTTACTCCCCAAATCGCCGCTCCGTAAACCGAAGCATTATTTCCGTTACCGCAGACAATCTTGATGCTCAGGGGCAGGGTATTGCCCGCCATCAAGGAAAAACGATCTTTATTCCGGGGTTACTGCCCGGTGAGCAGGCGCAAGTTCAACTGACAGAAGAGAAACGCCAGTTTGCTAAAGCCAAAGTGGTAAAACGTTTATCAGACAGCCCGTTTCGTGTGAATCCGCGCTGTCCACATTTCAAAATGTGCGGGGGTTGCCAGCAGCAGCATGTCGCACCTGAGTTACAGGCAAAAACGAAAGCCAGTGTACTGGAACATCTGATCCAGCGGGAGACTGGTATCAGTATCAGCGCGCAGCCCATTATTCACAGCCCTGAGTATGGGTATCGGCGCAGGGCAAGGCTTGGCCTGCAATATCAGGCCAGACAGGGTCAATTAGTGATGGGATTCCGTCAGAGCCAGACCAATGATTTGGTGGATATCGGACATTGCCCGGTCATGCACCCTGAACTGGAAAAATTATTGCAGCCTCTATCCCTGTGTTTAAACAGCCTGAAAGTGGCGAAACGACTGGGACATGTTGAATTAGTGCTGGCAGATAATGGCCCGTTAGTTGTTTTACGTCATCTAGCCCCCATAAAGCATGAAGATAAAGAAATACTGCGGGCTTTTGCGAAGCAAAATCAGGTGATGATTTATCTGGCTGGCGATGAAACTCCTCTTGAGCCGTTGTCTCCTGAAGAAGAGCAATCTGAGCCGTGGTATCAGGTGGATGGTTTAAAATTAGTATTCAGCCCGCAGGATTTTATTCAGGTGAATGATGCGGTTAACCAGAAAATGGTCGCTCAGGCCCTTTCATGGCTGGATTTGCAGCCGGAAGACCGCGTACTGGATCTCTTCTGTGGTATGGGAAATTTCACTCTGCCAATAGCGGCTAAAGTTCAGGCGGTTGTTGGTGTGGAAGGCGTTGCGGCATTGGTTGCAAGCGGGCAATATAATGCTCGGTTAAATGGGCTTAGTAACGTCAATTTTTTCCACGAAAATCTGGAATCGGATATCCATCAGCAGCCGTGGGCCGCACAGGGCTTCAATAAAGTATTATTGGATCCCGCTCGTGCAGGTGCTGCTGGTGTCATGTCACATATAGTAAAACTGGCCCCTGAAAAAGTGGTTTATGTTTCTTGTAATCCCACAACCCTAGCGCGGGACAGCAAAGTTCTGCTGGAGGCCGGTTATCATCTTGTCAGTGTGCGGATGCTGGATATGTTTCCGCACACCGGTCATCTGGAATCTATGGCTTTATTCAGCCGAGAGCCGATGACTATCGAGTAGGGAGAAATTATGGTTGCAGTAAGAAGTGCTCATCTCACACCGGCAGGTGAATTTGCTGTCGATAAGTGGATTGCGAGTTTAAATATTGTTAATCCACAATCCAGTGAAAAATTAGCCGAAACATGGCATTACTGTCACGAAAAAGTTCAGAATCACCCTAATGCCGAGTTGCTATTGTGGCGTGGGGTTGAAATGGTGGAAATTCTGTCCACACTGAGCATGGATAATGACAGTATGCGTGCGGCACTGCTTTTTCCCCTTCTTGATGCCCGTCTACTTAACAGCGAAACTGTGACAGAAACGTTTGGTCAACCCATCGTGGATCTGGTTCATGGTGTGCTGGAAATGGATGCTATCCGCCAGTTGAAAGCCACGCATACCGATGCTACCTGCTCAGTGCAGGTGGATAATGTACGCCGGATGTTGTTGGCAATGGTAGAAGATTTCCGCTGTGTGATTATTAAACTGGCGGAGCGGATCGCCTACCTGCGGGAAGTTAAGGATGCGAGTGAAGATGAACGGGTATTGGTTGCAAAAGAGTGCTCCAATATTTATGCACCTCTTGCCAACCGTTTAGGGATTGGTCAGTTAAAGTGGGAGCTGGAAGATTTCTGCTTCCGCTATCTGCATCCCGATGAATATAAAAAAATTGCCCAACTTTTACATGAGCGCAGGATTGACCGCGAACAATACATCGAAAAATTTATCACGACGCTGCGCCGTTATATGCTCAAAGAAGGGATTTCGGGAGAAATTTACGGGCGTCCCAAACATATTTATAGCATCTGGCGCAAGATGCAGAAAAAATCGCTGGCGTTTGATGAGTTGTTTGATGTGCGTGCCGTGCGCATTGTCGTTGAACGTTTGCAGGATTGCTATGCTGCATTGGGAATAGTGCATACTCACTATCGCCATTTGCCGGATGAGTTTGATGATTACGTTGCCAATCCGAAACCAAACGGTTATCAGTCAATCCATACTGTGGTGTTGGGGCCAAACGGTAAAACACTTGAAATCCAAATCCGCACCCGCCAGATGCATGATGATGCTGAACTGGGTGTGGCTGCTCACTGGAAATATAAAGAAGGTACGGCGATTGGCGGGGGTAAATCCGGCAGCTATGAAAGCCGGATTGCATGGCTGCGGAAACTGATCGCATGGCAGGAAGAAATGGCCGATACCGGAGAGATGCTGGATGAAGTCCGCAGTCAGGTATTTGATGATCGTGTTTATGTTTTCACGCCAAAAGGCGATGTGATTGATTTACCGACGGGTTCAACACCGCTGGATTTTGCCTATCACATTCACAGTGATGTCGGTCATCGCTGTATCGGGGCGAAAATTGGTGGTCGCATTGTACCATTTAGTTATCAGCTCCAGATGGGTGATCAGATTGAAGTTATTACCCAGAAACAACCGAACCCAAGCCGTGACTGGCTGAATCCTAATCTTGGCTATGTCACGACCAGCCGTGGGCGGGCTAAGATCCACAACTGGTTCCGTAAACAGGATCGCGATAAAAACATTATTGCCGGGCGCCAGATGCTGGATAGTGAACTGGCACATTTGGGTGTCACAGTTAAAGAAGCAGAAAAAGAGCTGATCGCCCGTTATAACGTGAACTCGCTGGAGGAAGTGCTGGCAGGGATTGGTGTCGGTGATATCCGAATTCACCAGCTGGCGAATTTCCTGCAAAGCAAATTTAATAAAACTACAGCGGAAGAGGCAGATCGGGAAGCGCTCCGTACTTTAGAAAGCAAGACGTTTACTCCTCGTAACAATAAAAAAGATAATGGTCGGGTTGTTGTGGAAGGGGTAGGTAACCTGATGCACCATATCGCCCGCTGCTGCCAGCCGATTCCGGGGGATGAGATTACCGGATTTATTACACGCGGACGCGGTATTTCCATCCATCGCGCAGATTGTGATCAGTTAACTGAACTGGAAGCAAGTGCGCCAGAACGTGTGGTGGATGCGGTATGGGGAGAAAGTTACTCCAGTGGTTATTCTCTGGTGGTGAGAGTACTTGCCAACGATCGCAGCGGATTATTGCGTGATATCACCACAATCCTTGCTAACGAAAAAGTGAATGTATTAGGTGTCAGTAGTCGCAGCGATGTGAAGCAGCAACTGGCCACTATCGATATGAACATTGAGATTTACAACTTGCAGGTGCTGGGTCGGGTTCTGGCAAAACTGAATCAACTGCCTGATGTGATTGAAGCCAGACGTCTGCATGGAAATTAAACAGTTATGGATAAAGTAAATACCACGGTAGTTGCAAGTATGACTGATAGTATGAAAAGCATTGAAAGACTGAAAGAGATTATGGCGCAGTTGCGCCATCCTCAGCACGGTTGTCCGTGGGATAAGGTACAAACTTCGGCTACCATTGCACCTTACACGCTGGAAGAGACTTATGAAGTCA
This sequence comes from Xenorhabdus sp. PB30.3, assembly GCF_963895965.1. Classification (NCBI taxonomy): domain Bacteria; kingdom Pseudomonadati; phylum Pseudomonadota; class Gammaproteobacteria; order Enterobacterales; family Morganellaceae; genus Xenorhabdus; species Xenorhabdus sp. PB30.3. The sequence continues at coordinate 35,181 of NZ_CAWQMW010000123.1, forward strand.
TCGATGCCATTGAGCGCAATGATGCCAATGCCCTGAAAGAAGAGTTGGGCGACCTGCTGTTCCATATTGTGTTTTATGCCCAAATGGCGCAGGAAGAACAACAGTTTGATTTCGATGATATCTGCGAAGCTGTCTGTAACAAACTGGAACGCAGGCATCCACATATTTTCAATCAACAGGCAGGTATCAGCAGTGAAGAAGCTATCGGTAGCTGGGAGCAGCGCAAAACCGCAGAACGAGCGGAAAAAGACCAGCACTCCGTTCTGGATGATATTCCTGCCAGCCTGCCGTCACTGATGAAAGCCTATAAAATCCAGAAACGCTGTGCTTCTGTCGGGTTTGACTGGGATACCGTCGGCCCGGTGTTAGATAAAGTTTATGAAGAAATTGACGAGGTGATGGATGAAGCTAAACAGGCAGTTGTGGATGATGAGCGCGTAGAAGAAGAGCTGGGTGATTTGTTATTTGCGGTAGTTAACTTATCCCGTCATTTGGGGCATAAACCTGAAATGGCACTCCAGAAAGCCTGCCAGAAATTCGAAAATCGTTTTCGCAATGTTGAAAAGCTTATCCTCGATAGTGGATTAACAATGGAAACTGCCACATTAGAGGAAATGGATAAAATGTGGGAACAGGTGAAAAAGCAGCAGGTTTAGGAGTAGATACATGTTTGTCGTAACACTCACATATATAAAACCATTAACGGAAGTTGAGCATTTTTTGGAGGAACACCGTATCTTTCTGGATACGTGTTACCTGAAACGTCATTTTTTAGCTTCAGGACCAAAAGAGCCAAGAAATGGAGGCGTTATTTTAGTTAACTCCATGAGTCGGAAGGAGCTTGATACTTTGTTAGAAAGTGATCCGTTCTATCGCGAAAATATTGCTGAATATTCAATCATTGAATTTCATCCTGTAAAGTTTGATGCTTGTCTATCTGACTTTATCCGCAGTTAACGCTTTCCCTATAAATAGGGTATGTAAAATTCCGGTTTATGTTGATATAACCGGACTTTTTTTGATCTGGGCAGTGATTAATTTCTCCTGGAAATTGCTACACTTAAATAGATAAAGGAGATATGGTTTGTAGCGCATTTAAGGTTAGGGTATACTGCTTTCCCGTCCTGTTATATTCATCATCCTTTTAAACCTAAACTTTCAGGTTCAGCATGAAAACTAATTATATTTTTGTGACCGGCGGGGTCGTATCCTCTCTGGGTAAAGGCATTGCCGCAGCCTCTTTGGCGGCCATACTCGAAGCCCGTGGACTCAATGTCACCATTATGAAACTGGACCCGTACATCAACGTTGATCCAGGTACAATGAGCCCAACCCAACACGGGGAAGTTTTCGTAACCGAAGATGGCGCTGAAACTGATCTCGATTTAGGTCATTACGAACGTTTCATTCGAACCAAAATGACTCGTCGCAATAACTTTACGACGGGTCGTGTTTATTCTGAAGTTCTGCGCAAAGAACGCCGTGGCGATTATCTGGGCGCAACTATTCAGGTTATTCCTCATATCACTAACGAAATCAAAGACCGCATCATCCGTGGCGCAGAAGGCTATGATGTTGTGCTGGTGGAAATCGGCGGTACTGTCGGTGATATCGAATCCCTGCCATTCCTTGAAGCCATTCGTCAGATGGCAGTAGAAGTAGGCCGTGAGAACACGCTGTTTATGCACCTGACTCTGGTGCCTTATATGGCAGCAGCCGGTGAAGTGAAAACCAAGCCTACTCAGCATTCAGTGAAAGAACTGCTTTCCATTGGTATCCAGCCTGATGTTTTGATCTGCCGTTCAGATCGCATTATTCCGGCTAACGAGCGGGCAAAAATCGCTCTGTTTTGTAACGTACCAGAGAAAGCAGTTATCTCTTTAAAAGATGTTGATTCTATTTATAAAATCCCGGCCCTCTTGAAATCTCAGGGCTTAGATGATTATATTTGTAATCGATTCAGCATCGAACGCCCGGAAGCGGATCTGTCCGAATGGGAACAGGTCATTTATGAAGAAGCTAATCCGTCGGGCGAAGTGACCATCGGTATGGTGGGCAAATATATCGAATTGCCGGATGCTTATAAATCCGTGATTGAAGCACTGAAACACGCTGGTCTGAAAAATCGTCTGACCGTCAACATCAAACTGATCGATTCTCAGGATGTTGAAACCCGTGGTGTTGAAATACTGAAAGGTCTGGATGCCATTCTGGTGCCGGGCGGCTTCGGTGGCCGTGGTATCGAAGGCAAGATTATGACAGCACGTTATGCCCGTGAAAACAAAGTCCCTTATCTGGGAATTTGTCTGGGAATGCAGGTTGCTCTGATTGAATTTGCGCGCAATGTTGCGGGCATGGAAGGGGCTAACTCGACTGAGTTTGAACCTGAATGTAAGTTACCGGTTGTAGGTCTGATCACCGAATGGCGTGATGAGAACGGCAACGTTGAAGTACGTAGCGAAGAGAGTGATCTCGGCGGAACGATGCGTGTTGGTGGCCAGCTGTGCCGTCTGACTGAAAACAGTCTGGTGCGTAACCTGTATGGTCAGGACGATATTATCGAACGTCACCGCCATCGTTACGAAGTGAACAACTTATTGTTGAAACGCATTGAAGATGCAGGCCTGCGTATTGCTGGTCGTTCAATCGATAATAAGCTGGTGGAAATTATTGAGAACCCAAATCACCCGTGGTTTGTGGCATGTCAGTTCCATCCTGAATTCACTTCAACGCCTCGCGATGGCCATCCGTTATTTGCCGGTTTCGTTGAAGCCGCAGGCAAATACCAGAAAAGCCAGATGAAATAAGATATAGGGCGATTGATGGAGTTTTTTTGAGTGACCATCAATTGCCCGGAATTTAACTTGTACTGAGGAAAACCTAATGTCCAAAATCGTTAAAGTGCTCGGCCGTGAAATCATCGATTCCCGTGGTAACCCAACGGTAGAAGCGGAAGTACATCTGGAAGGCGGCTTTGTAGGTCTGGCTGCGGCACCATCAGGTGCATCAACAGGTTCCCGTGAAGCATTGGAACTGCGTGATGGTGATAAGTCCCGTTTCATGGGTAAAGGTGTACTGAAGGCAATTGCTGCGGTAAATGGCCCGATTGCGCAGGCTCTGGCTGGTCAGGATGCGAAAGATCAGGCGAATATCGACAAAATCATGATCGAGCTGGATGGAACTGAAAATAAATCCAACTTCGGTGCTAACGCGATTTTGGCTGTTTCTCTTGCAAATGCTAAAGCGGCAGCAGCGTCAAAGGGTATGCCTCTGTACGAGCACATTGCTGAACTGAACGGTACTCCGGGTCGATTCTCTATGCCTCTGCCAATGATGAACATCATCAACGGTGGTGAGCACGCTGATAACAACGTAGACATTCAGGAATTCATGATCCAGCCAGTAGGTGCGAGCACGCTGAAAGAAGCAGTACGCATCGGTTCTGAAGTTTTCCATAATCTGGCAAAAGTTCTGAAAGCAAAAGGCATGAACACTGCAGTGGGTGATGAAGGTGGTTATGCACCAAATCTGGAATCCAACGCAGCTGCTCTGGCCGCTATCAAAGAAGCGGTAGAACAAGCGGGTTATGTACTGGGTAAAGACATCACTCTGGCGATGGACTGCGCAGCTTCTGAATTCTATAACGAAGAAACGGGTAACTATGAACTGAAAGGCGAAGGTAAAACTTTCACTTCTCAGGAGTTCACTCACTATCTGGAAGGTCTGACCAAAGAGTATCCAATCGTTTCTATCGAAGATGGCCTGAACGAATCTGACTGGGACGGCTTTGCTTACCAGACTAAAGTTCTGGGTGATAAAATCCAGCTGGTTGGTGACGATCTGTTCGTAACTAATACCAAGATCCTGAAAGAAGGTATCGAAAAAGGTATCGCTAACTCCATTTTGATTAAATTCAACCAGATAGGTTCTCTGACCGAAACTCTGGCTGCAATCAAAATGGCAAAAGAAGCAGGTTACACAGCGGTTATCTCTCACCGCTCAGGTGAAACTGAAGATGCAACCATTGCTGATCTGGCAGTAGGTACTGCGGCGGGTCAAATCAAAACAGGTTCAATGAGCCGTTCTGACCGCGTTGCTAAATACAATCAGCTGATCCGTATCGAAGAAGCGCTGGGCAACCGTGCTCCTTTCAATGGTCTGCAAGAAGTTAAAGGTCAGGCATAATTGCTGATTTGCTTCAATAAATAGTAATTTTATTTATGATTTGGCGAAAGAGTTATACCCTTTCGCCTTATTCTTCTTTTCTTTCTCTGCCGGATAATAGATAATTATTCAGGTAACTCAAAAACCAGAAATGTGACATAACTCCATAAAATATGCTGTTTTTTTGCTCTTTTAATTATTAATTAAGCAAATCTCGCGTAGCAGATCCCAAAATCGCACACCTCGTATTTTATTTATCGTTCAGACTCCTTATTATTTCACATGTAATGTAATTCTTTAACATTTAGAGCAATGATTCATTAATTATTATTTATACATTACGGAGTTATGTTTCATTGTTGTATGGAGTCTTCATGGACGCTTCAGAATCTTTAACCCCAGCGGTCGGGCCGATGCCCTCAAATAAAAGAGGCTTTATTATTCTTGCGCTGGATATCATCTTGCTGATTGCTTTGCTGAAGTTTTTGCCTTATAGCGAAAAAGCAAATGCAGGTTTGGCATTGATGGCATTTGTCGGCGTGTTATGGCTTACCGAAGCTATTCACGTCACAATTACTGCACTGTGTATTCCAATTCTGGCGGTTGGAATGGGATTGATGAATACCGGTGACGCGCTGAAATCTTTTGCAAACCCAATTATATTCTTATTTTTTGGTGGATTTGCACTGGCGACAGCGCTACATATCCAAGGTCTGGACAGACTGATAGCCAACCGTCTTCTGCTGATTGCCCGTGGACGTTTGTCAGTGGCGGTGATGCTGATATTTGGTATCACAGCTCTGCTTTCTATGTGGATCAGCAACACGGCAACTGCTGCAATGATGTTGCCGCTTATTCTGGGTATTTTGGCCAATCTGGATGTACGTACCGAACGTAATACATTTGTCTTTGTGTTACTGGGTGTAGCGTATAGTGCCAGTATTGGCGGTTTGGGGACTTTGGTCGGCAGTCCGCCTAACGCAATTGCTGCGGCGCAGCTGGGCATGGATTTTGTGACATGGATGAAATATGGCGTACCAATGGTGATTATTCTGTTGCCGGTTATGGTCATGCTGATGTACATCATGTTGCGTCCGAATCTGAATCATAAATTTGATCTGGAACTTGAGCATCTGGAATGGAATGGTAAACGTGTTATCACCATGTTTATTTTCCTGCTGACAGTTGTGTGCTGGATTTCCAGCTCTATCATCAGTGATGCTCTGGGTGGCATTAAAGATCTGGATACCATCATTGCGGTGAGTGCGGCTATTCTGATTGGTATCACTGGTGTATCAACATGGTCACAGATCCAAAATAACACTGAATGGGGCGTGTTGATGCTGTTTGGTGGCGGCCTGACATTAAGTGCTGTCCTGAAAAACTCTGGTGCCAGTGAAGTGATGGCAAATGGTATGGCGACAACATTTGGTTCAAGCCCGTGGTTTGTGATCATTGTTGCTATCGCAGCATTCATTATCTTCCTGACGGAATTTACCAGTAATACAGCCAGTGCAGCGCTGCTTGTTCCTATTTTTGCCACAGTTGCAGAAGCTTTAGGAATGCCGGTGATTGTGCTGACTATGATTATTGGTATTGGTGCATCCTGTGCATTCATGCTGCCTGTAGCAACACCACCGAATGCGATTGTTTATGGCTCCGGCTATATCAAGCAGACGGAAATGGTACGTGTGGGTATCGTATTGAACTTGGCATGTATCGCAATTATTTCTGTCGTTGCCTGGTTCTTCTGGATTTAATTGATATTCATAGCAAGAAAAATGAGGATGCCGGTTGGCATCCTTTTTTTTTAGGAAAAAATATTTCTGCTGATTAATTTCTGTATGTATTGAAAGTGTACATAAAAGATTTATAATTGTACGAAACATATACAGTTAAGGAGAATGATCATGCCTCAGATTATTGTGGAAACCAATGAGAGGATCTCATTACGCATTAGTACCGATGCGAAATCTTTGCTGGCACGTGCAGCAGCAATTCAGCAAACTAATTTAACTGATTTTGTCGTTAGTCATGTATTACCTATTGCTAAAAAAGTTGTCGAAGATGAAGAGCGAATGCATTTAACTGAACGTGATAGCAAACTTGTAATGGAGTTACTGGATAACCCCCCAGAACCAAATGCTAAATTGTTGGCAGCAGCTTTCGCCATGCCGGAGAGAAAGTAATGTTTAGCGATTGGCATGAGGAAGCCATTAGCAAACATCATAATCGTGCGGCGTTTGATTGCGGTGATGTCCAGTTAAACCAGTATCTACAGCGCCATGCACGACAAAATCATGAGAAAGGTGCAGCAAAAACTTTTCTGGCCATTGATAATCGTGATCCCACACGGATTCATGGTTTTTATTCTGTCAGCCCTGCTTCACTTCTTTATGAACGAACTCCTGATGTAATTACATCGGGGCTTGGCAGATATGATGTTCCAGTATTTCGATTAGGTCGGCTAGCTGTCGATAAGTCTATTCAGGGGCAGGGTGTTGGAGGTCAATTACTGTTATCGGCAGGGCGACGTTGCTTACAGGCAGCGATGCAGGTTGGTGGTGTGGCAATGCTGATAGATGCGAAAAACGATGATGTATGCAGTTGGTATAAAGGATATGGTGCAGTGCCATTGAATGATGAGCCACTTACACTGGTATTACCGCTCAAAACCATTTATGCAACGTTGTCAGTCTCTGGAAAACTCTAAAATCAATCGACTCCTTTTACGGAGCGATTGATTTTATATTACGACTTAATCTTCTTTGGTACTGATGTAGATATTTTTAACTTCAGTATAGGCATCCAGAATCATTTTATGCGTTTCCCGCCCAAGTCCTGATTTCTTATAGCCGCCAAATGGTGTGTGAGCCGGAAGTTCATGGTAGGTATTAATCCATATACGGCCTGCCTCAATGGCTTTTGCGACACGCAGGGCACGGTTGATATCCTGTGTCCAGACTGCTCCCGCCAGACCATATTCTGAATCGTTAGCCATTTCCACAACTTCGTCTTCATTACTGAAAGGAATGACACAAAGCACTGGCCCGAAAATTTCCTCCTGAGCTACCCGCATATTATTAGTGACATTGGTAAGGATCGTTGGCTGGACAAAGAAGCCATCGTCATAACCTGCACCAGTAATGCGTTTACCACCGGTAAGAATGGTCGCACCTTCCTGTTTAGCGAGGTCAATATAGCCCAGAATCGTATTCATCTGCTCTTCACTGACCTGACAGCTCATCTCTGTGGCCGGATCCATCGGGTCACCGACGCGGATAGATTCAAAGACGGTTTTTAATGATTGCAGGAATGAATCATAGATATCTTTATGCAGGAATAGACGAGCACCAGACTCACAAGCCTGCCCCTGATTCAGCAAAATAGCGTGGGCTGCACATTTGACCGCTTTTTTCATATTGGCATCAGGGAAAACGATATTGGCAGATTTGCCTCCCAGCTCGAGCGTCGCGGGAATAAGTCTTTTAGCGGCGGCAGCGGCAACGTTGTAACCGACTTCTGTTGAGCCTGTAAAGGCTACCTTGTCAATGCCTTCATGATCGAGGATAGCCTGACCAACAACAGAGCCACGGCCTGTGACGATATTGACAACGCCCGCAGGAAGAACCTGATTAATGATACGGCCTAGTTCTAACAGCGTGATAGGCGTCAGGCTGGCCGGGTTGATAACGATAGTATTACCCGCCGCCAGAGCAGGAGCAATTTTCCAGGCTGCCATCAGCAGAGGGAAGTTCCAGGGAATAATTTGACCAATGACACCTATTGGCTCTCTGATAACCAGACTGAGAGTATTTTCATCAATGACATCAGATGCATCAGAGTGAGCACGGATCACACCAGCAAAATAACGGAAGTGATCGATAGCGAATGGGATATCAAAATTACGGCATAAAGATTGTGTTTTACCCCCATCTAAGGTTTCCAGGGTGATAAAACGTTCTGCTTCAGCTTCCAGTAAATCGGCAATTTTCAGTAGGAGGGATTGCTTTTTTTCAGCTGAAGTTTTTCGCCATGCCGGTAAAGCTTTTTTTGCCGCCCGGACAGCCAGTTCAACATCCTGAGCATTTCCTGCTGCATATTCAGTTAGTAGTTCTCCGGTTGCCGGGTTATAGCTTTTCATGGTTTCTTTTGAAGTGCTATCTACCCATTCGCCGCCAATCAGCATTCTATAAGATTTGGCAGGTAATAATTCTGTTGCGATATCATGTAACTTCTTCATTATATTCTCCAGATACTTTGATTTTTGGTATGCTAAACCATATATTCAAAAAAATTATTGAGCCTATTCTTAATTTTGGATTTAAATATATAAGGCCTGTATCAATAAATAAGAGAGTGATGTTTATATTTTAAC